>NZ_JAHBDD010000045.1:0-34921 GCF_019956155.1 Pseudomonas sp. BF-RE-22
CACGCCCCCTCGAGAGGCCGAGTGGAGGTTCTGCGCAGTGGGCAACCCGGCATGGATGCCGGGTTAGCCGCCCCCGGCCAGGGATGGCCGATGGCGGCGGGCCCACGGAGCAGGACCGGAGCGAGGGCATGGCGAGCATTAGCGAGCCACCGAACGAAAGGGGCAAGAGCCCTTGGTTACTTGGGGCTTTTCCAAGTGACTCGCCGTAAGGGCGAAACCGCCAGCCGCCATCACCAAAATAATGGATATACACCCAAGCAATTGCTGCCACCCCCCAGCACTTGCGACCTCGTTGTATTTCAAGCAAGGACGAATTGCCGCCGGCAGCTATTCTCTTGGCTAGCAGAGGACTCGTGGCACTGGTGATCGCGCCGTTTGCCGCGCAACAAGCGCAAAAGAGTGGAAGGACACCACCATGAGCCACACTGATGGATACACGCGTCGACGAATACTCACGCTGGCTGCCGGTGCTTCGGCGGTGCTCACTTTCGATCCGGCCTTTGCAGCCACCGCGCCGTCGAAGGAAACAGGAGGCAAGAACATGCTGACCCGCGCCATTCCTTCCAGCAACGAGCCATTGCCCCTTGTCGGCGTGGGCACCTATCGCGGCTTTGATGTCGCACCTGCCGATCCGGCCTACAAAAACCTGCCCGCCGTTCTCAGCGCGTTATTTGAAAAGGGCGGCACGGTGATCGACAGCTCACCCATGTATGGCCGCGCCGAGCAGACCATCGGCGAACTGCTGTCGATCCACAAGCCGCGTTCACCCGCGTTCCTGGCCACCAAGGTGTGGACCCGTGGCCGCGAAGAAGGCATCGCGCAGATGGAGCAATCCTTCAAACTGCTACAGACCGACCGGATCGACCTGATGCAGATCCATAACCTGCTGGACTGGAAAACCCATTTGCCTACATTGCGAAAATGGAAGGAAGAAGGGCGGATTCGCTACATCGGCATCACCCATTACACCGCGTCGGCATATGAGGAAGTGGAAGCGGTGCTCAAAGCCGAGCCACTGGATTTCTTGCAGATCAACTATGCGCTGGACGATCGCGGGGTCGAGAAACGCATCCTGCCGCTGTGTCGCGAACGCGGCGTGGCGGTGATCTGCAACCGGCCATTTGGCGGCGGTGATTTGCTTGCCCGCTTGAAGGGCAAACCGCTGCCCGGCTGGGCCTCGCAAGTCGGCGTTACCAGTTGGGCACAATTGGCGCTCAAGTATTTGCTGGCGCATTCGGCAGTGACCTGCGTCATCCCCGGCACCGGCAATCCGCGTTACATGGCGGACAATGCCGGTGCCGGTTTCGGCCCGATGCTGACGGGGGCGCAACGCGAGCAGTTGATCGATGTGGTCGGATAACCGCAGGTGTCGTCAGTTTTTTTTCTTGATGAGTTTGTTGAGGTAGTACTTGAGGCTCAAGCGATCCTTGGGCCTTGGTTTGTAGTGGGTTTTGTTTCTTTGCGCAGGATCAGCCACCACGGTTGCTGCGGTGTAGTAGTACAGCGCGATGGACCGGCGTGTAATGTGTTCCGGCGTCGTCAGAGGCTCCGGGTGTCCATGATTGCTGTCCTTGTCGGTGTTGAAAATGACACAGCGGTTGTAGATCGGCAGGACTTTCTTGAGGCACGTCTTCATCCCGACGTCCCATAGCTCCAGGTTGCCGCCGTACGCCTCTTGCCAATCCTGATTCAGGTAAATAATGGCATTCAGTCTGCGCTCGATATTCAACTTTTTGTTGAGCCGGAAGTCCGAGTGCACCCCCAGAAACCCACCCTTTTTCGTTTCGTGCAGTCCGCCGCCGGTAAAGTAAGGATCGGGAATCAAACCCTCGATACCTGTGAGTTTTTCAAGAAACTGCAACATGGGCGCCGAGTTGAAAGCGTTGAAAACCGTCTTCAAGTAGGGATCGCATTCGTTGGGGCTGACTTGCCGTTTGTGCTGACCCTTATAGCCGCGCTCATAGAGCATTTCGTTGTTGGTTGGCTCGACGGGAAAATGCGCGCAGATGCTCGCAATCAGGTCCTGCGGTAAAAAGTCGTCAATGACGATGTGTGGAAAGGGGGTGGCTTGAGCATAAGTACTGGCTAGCGAGTGACCGAAAGTGCTGGCAGCGTTCTGGTCAAAATCCAGCTCCGGGGTGGTGACGATGGGAAGTGTCTGAGTGATCGGTGTCATTACCGCTCCAATAGTCTGTTCATAACAACCTGCGAGTGCTTCCTGCAAGAGGGGCGCGCTACTTGTGACGCGCTGCCGATACCTGGTTGTTGTCGCCCTTCAAACGTTTAAGGATGTCGTTGTACATCTTCGTTCGTCTGTGCGTTGTCGCATAACCGCCAGCGGCCGCGACAGTGCCCGCTTGAATATGGTCGAGGTAGCTGAATATCTTGCGCGGGGACAACAGCTCAACAACATAGCCCAACTGGGTCATACGGTCTTGGAGGGTATAACCGGGTACGCGCTCATCCATCAGGAAATGCATGCCGTGTTGCTTCATCAGCTTGCAGTTCCATAAGGTACAGAAGCTTTTCAAATAAACTTCCCTGTAGGGCTTTGGCTCTCTGGAACGGAGTCCCAGGGACAGTTTCAGGCGTCTGACGTGATGTTTTACCAGTCGTGAGCTAAAGCGCCAAAGGGTTCTGGTGGTGCCGCGGTTAAGTTGTTCTGTGCACCCGACGGCCACGACATTCGGGTTTTTAATGCACTTGTTCAACATCATTGAAAATACATTTTTGTCGAAAATAAACGTATCGGTGTGCAGCAGGAACAGAAAGTCGGTCTCAACCCGTTCCAGCACCAGGTCGAGTGCTTTGCCATGCGCGATATGACCATGCTCCGGCTCGGGAGCTTTTCGCTCGATCAGGTTGATCCAGTCCAGTGTGCGCAGATAGTCGGTGCTTTCATCGGCCGAGTCGTTATCAACCACCCAGACCGGAATGTTGCTGTCGCCCAGGTGCTGATGTAGCAGGTCGAGGCAAATCCGGGTTATTTCGATGGTTTTGTAATTGACCAGGACAATGCTGAAGGGTGGTTTCTGTTGCGACAGAAAATCATTGTTATTCATGTGACATGCACTCTTTAAAAACCTGGAAACAGCAATAAAAATTCAAGACCACTTATTGCTTGCGGCGCTAAGACAGGTATCGCCGGAACCAGTTTAGCGTTCTTTCCCAGGCAAGTTTGGCTGCGGCCTCATCGAATCGAGGCGTGGAATCGTTATGGAAACCGTGGTTGGCGCCGGGGTAGATGTAGGCTTCATAGGTTTTGCCGGCTGCTTTTAATGCCTGCTCGTAGGCGGGCCATCCTTCGTTGATGCGTGTGTCCAGTTCGCCAAAGTGAAGCATCACCGGCGCCTTGATCCGGGGGACATCCCTGGCGTCTGGTTGCCGGCCATAGAAGGACACGGCAGCCCCGAGTTCGGGATAGGCCACGGCAGCCGCGTTGGCGACGCCACCGCCATAGCAGAAGCCGGTGATGCCGACTTTTCCGGTGGTCGTATCGTGTTTCATCAGCCACTCGATCGCGGCGAAAAAGTCATTCATGAGCTTTTCAGGATCAACGGTCGCCTGGAGCTCCCGGCCTTTGTCGTCGTTGCCGGGATAACCGCCCACCGACGTCAGGCCATCGGGGGCAAGGGCGATGAACCCGGCCTTGGCCACGCGTCGGGCAACATCTTCGATGTAGGGGTTGAGCCCGCGGTTTTCATGCACGACGACCACGGCCGCCACTTTGCCGGTGGCTTTTGCCGGACGCACCCGATAGGCCCGAACCTGCTCGTGGCCCTTGGGCGAGGGGTAGTTGACGTACTCGGCGATGATGTCCGGGTCGGTAAACGCCACTTGTTCGGCCAAGGCATAGTCGGGACTCAGGGCGGCGAGGAGCGCACTGGCGGTCAGGCCGCCAAGGGTGAATAACGCCGCCCGGTCGAGAAACTCTCGCCGGTTGATCATGCCGTGGGCGTAGTAGTCGTAGAGTTCGAGCAGCTCAGGGGCAAAGTCTTTCGCAGTAAGACGATTCATCTTTGCGCTTCCTTTGAAGTGGACGGTTGCTCTGTCAGTTCGAAAAAGCGGCGACAACTATCAATTCTAGCCGCGCATAAAAAAAGAGACGTAAGTCTCTTTTTTGTTTCTTCTGATTACGTTCATCGAGCACGGTTCAGTTCAGGCATTGCGCCCCGGCGCTCGCCACTTGCGCATCCTGCTCGGCTTTTACGCCAGACACGCCGACCGCACCCACCACCTGACCGTCGACGATGATCGGCACGCCGCCTTCCAGGGATGTCAGCAAGGGGGCCGACAAAAACGCGAAGCGCCCGCCGTTGACCATTTCTTCATAACCTTTGGATTCGCGCCGGCCCAACGCCGAGGTGCGTGCCTTTTCGGTGGCGATGTAAGCGCTGATGGGCGCGCAGCCGTCGAGGCGTTCGAGGGCGAGGGGATGGCCGCCGTCGTCGACGATCGCGATGGTCACGGCCCATTGGTTATTTTGTGCTTCGGTGCGTGCGGCCGCGAGGATCCGGCTGACTTCGGTCTGGCTCAGGACGGCTTTGCTTTTCATGGGGAATCTCCGGTGATCGATGAGGGCAGCGCCGCGTCGAGCAGTTCGATCCAGTGCCGGACCGGGGTCCGGCCCGCGCCGTCGAGATGCGACTGACAGCCGATATTGGCGGTAACGATAACTTCAGGATGGCCACTTTCCAGCGCATTCAGTTTGTTGTCGCGCAGTTGCCGGGACAGTTCGGGTTGGGTGATCGAATAAGTGCCCGCCGACCCGCAGCACAAATGGCTGTCGGGCACAGGTGTGAGGTTGAAACCGAGGCGAGCAAGGAGCGCTTCCACCGCGCCGCCGAGCTTTTGCGCGTGCTGCAAAGTGCAGGGGCAATGGAAGGCCAGGCGCTGGTCACTGTGGATGCCGAGTGTTTCCAGCGGTTCGTCGCGCAACACTTCCACCAGGTCCCTGGCCAGCGCGCTGACCCTTTTTGCCTTCTCGGCGTAGGCCGGATCGCGTTCGAGTAAATGGCCATAGTCCTTGATGAAGGCGCCACAGCCACTGGCGGTTTGCACGATGGCTTCTGCACCGTTCTCGATACTCGGCCACCACGCATCGATATTGCGGCGAGCGCGGTCGAGGCCGGCTGCCTGAGCGTCGAGGTGATAATCCACCGCGCCGCAACACCCGGCTTCGCTGGACGGAGTAACACTGATACCCAGTCGATCCAGCACCCGCGCCGCCGCCGCATTGGTGTTGGGCGACAGGCTCGGCTGTACGCAGCCTTCGAGCATCAGCACCTGACGGGCATGGCGGGTGGTGGGGCGTGGCCGGGGGAGATAAACATGGCGAGGCAACTTTGCCTGCAAGGTGTTGGGCAGCAGTGCCCGAAAAACCTGACCGCTGTTGATCAGCGCTTTGAACAGTCCCGGATTAAGGACGACGCTGCGCAATCCCTCGCGCAACAGACGTTGGTCGATGGGGCGCGGCACCGCCGCATCGACCACCGCCCGGCCGATGTCGAGCAAGTTGTGATAATCGACCCCGGAAGGACAGGTGGTTTCGCAATTGCGGCACGACAGGCAGCGGTCCAGATGCTGCTGGGTTTTCTGCGTGACCTCGTTGCCTTCCAGCACCTGTTTGATCAGGTAGATGCGGCCCCGTGGCCCATCTAGCTCATCGCCGAGCAATTGATAGGTCGGGCAGGTGGCATTGCAGAAACCGCAGTGCACGCAGGTGCGCAGGATGCTTTCGGCTTCTTCGGCGCGGGGCAGCTGCCGGGCGGTTTCGCTCAGGGTTGTCTGCATGGTTCAAAGCTCCGCGTACAAGCGTGCCGGGTTGAAAATGCCCCGTGGGTCGAGTTGTTGCTTGAGGCTGCGGTGGTAGCGCATCAACGCGGCAGGCAACGGCTGGAACGGGCTGTCGATCAGGCCATGGCTGTAGCAGGTCACATGGCCGCCGACCTCATCCACGACCTGGCGAATGAACGCCGCTTCGGCGTCAGACTTGAGCCAGCGCTGGGCGCCGCCCCAGTCGAGCAGTTGCCGGCCGGGCAGGGACAACCGCGGCGTGTTGTGCGGCACGGACAGGCGCCACAGTGGCTGGCCCTCGTCGAAGAAACTCAGTCGGTGCTCGTTGAGATCCGCCCAATACGAGGCGTCCAGCCGCTCACCGCCCAAACGGTCATGAGCCGCCGCCACCGAGCCTTCGCCGCCCTCAAGCCGCAAGTGCAGGCGTTGCCCGTCGTGGCACGCGGCACTGATCGGCAACGGCTGCTGCCCCCATTCCGCGAGGCGCAGCAAGGCACGATCGCTGTCCATTTCCAGGCTGATGCTCAGGGTTTTCCGTGGTTTGGGCAGGACCTTGAGCGAGACTTCGGTGATCACGCCAAGGGAGCCGAAACTGCCGGCCATCAGGCGCGACAGGTCGTAACCGGCGACGTTCTTCATCACTTCGCCGCCAAAGCGCAAATGCTTGCCGTGCCCGGTGATGACCCGTGTGCCGAGGACGAAATCGCGCACCGAGCCTGACCAGGGACGACGCGGTCCCGACAGGCCACTGGCGATCATCCCGCCGACGGTGGCATCGTCGCCAAAGGACGGTGGTTCGCAGGGCAGCATTTGCTGTGCTTCATCCAGCACGTGCGCCAGTTCGGACAAGGGTGTGCCGCAGCGGGCGGTGATCACCAGCTCGGTCGGGTCGTAGCTGACGATGCCTCGGTGGCTTCGCGTGTCGAGTACTTCGCCCGCAACGATGCGCCCCAGAAACGCCTTGCTGTTGGAGCCCTGAATGCGCAGCGGCGTGGCGTTTTCCAGCGCTTGATTGACCTGCTCCAGCAGCACGCCGCTGTCATCGATATCGAGTTCGCTGCGCATCAGAATCGCTCCAGATCAGGGAAGGGCAACTGACCCAGGTGCACGTGCATGGCGCCAAATTCGGCGCAGCGGTGCAGCGTCGGAATGTTCTTGCCGGGGTTGAGCAAACCGCCGGGATCGAACGCGGCTTTGACGGCATGGAACAGCGTCAGCTCATCGGCGTTGAACTGCGCGCACATCTGATTGATCTTCTCGCGGCCCACGCCGTGTTCGCCGGTGATGCTGCCGCCGACTTTCACGCACAATTCGAGGATCTTGCCGCCCAGCGCTTCGGCGCGGTCGAGCTCACCCGGTTGATTGGCGTCGAACAGAATCAACGGGTGCATGTTGCCGTCACCGGCGTGGAAAACGTTGGCGACGCGCAAGCCATACTCGGCGGACAACGCGGCAATGGCGCGCAGCACGCCGGGCAACTCGCGGCGTGGGATCGTCCCGTCCATGCAGTAATAATCCGGCGAGAGCCGACCCACCGCCGGAAAGGCATTCTTGCGTCCGGCCCAGAAACGCACGCGTTCGGCTTCATCCCTGGCCTGGCGCACTTCGGTGGCGCCAGCCTGTTCCAGCACCTGGCGCACGCGGTCGCAGTCATCGTGGACATCGGCTTCGACGCCATCGAGTTCGCACAGCAGGATGGCTTCGGCGTCCACGGGGTAGCCAGCGTGGATGAAGTCTTCAGCGGCACGGATCGCCAGGTTGTCCATCATTTCCAGACCGCCTGGAATGATGCCGGCGGCAATGATGTCACCCACCGCTCGGCCAGCTTTTTCGACGGAGTCGAACGCCGCCAGCAGCACCTTGGCGGACTGCGGTTTGGGCAACAGTTTGACGGTGACCTCGGTGATCACCCCGAGCATGCCTTCGGAACCGGTGAACAGTGCCAGCAGGTCGAAGCCGGGTGAATCGAGGGCGTCGGAGCCCAATGTCAGGTGTTCGCCGTCCACGGTCAGGATGTCGACCTTGAGCAGGTTGTGCACGGTCAGGCCGTACTTCAGGCAATGCACGCCGCCAGCGTTTTCGGCGACGTTGCCGCCGATGGAGCAGGCGATCTGTGAGGAAGGGTCGGGCGCGTAGTACAGGCCGAAGGGGGCTGCTGCCTGGGAAATAGCGAGGTTGCGTACGCCGGGCTGGACCCGTGCCGTGCGGGCGGCCGGGTCGATGTGCAGGATGTTGTTGAAGCGCGCCATGACCAGCAGCACGCCTTTTTCCAGCGGTAACGCGCCGCCGGACAAACCGGTGCCGGCACCACGGGCGACCACCGGCACGTGCATTTCATGGCAGAGCCGGAGCACGCCTTGTACTTCGTCGAGATGGCGTGGCAGGACCACCAGCAGGGGCGTGGTGCGATAGGCCGAGAGTCCGTCGCATTCGTATGGCTTGAGTTCTTCTTGCTGATGCAGCACTTCCAGGGCCGGCAAACGGGTTTGCAGGGCTTGCAACAGTGCTGACTTGTTGACGTCGGGCAGCGCTCCGTCAACGCGTTCATCGTAGAGAATGTTCATGGTCGTTTTACGATACTCCGTTCGTGTGCGGCCGGGCAGCGGTCTGTTTACTCAGGTTTTGTGTGTATATCCGTTATTTTGGTGATGGCTGATATTGGTTTCGCCCTTACGGCGAGTCACTTGGAGAAGCGCCAAGTAACCAAGCGCTTTTGCCCCTGTCGTTCGGTGCCTCGCCTAGGCTCGGCATGCCCTCGTTCCGGTCCTGCTCCGTGGGCCCGCCGCCATCGGCCATCCATGGCCGGGGGCGGCTAACCCGGCATCCATGCCGGGTTGCCCACTACGCAGAACCTCCACTCGGCCTCTCGAGGGGGCGTGCACCTCAAGATCAAAAGCTGAAGGCGAGCTAACGCTCGGCCTGATGAGTGGTGAAAATCAAAAGCACACACGATTCCCTGTAGGAGCCGGCTTGCCGGCGAAAAACGCCCAGACACCGCGTTCATTCAGACAGCCCTCGTTATCGTTGACGTCCATCGCTGGCAAGCCAGCTCCTACAATTTTGAATCGTGTGAACCCAATCCTCGTGTAGGAGCCGGCTTGCTGCGGGCGGCGTTCCGACGATAGCGGTGAGTCAGTCAACGTATGTATTGGCTGGACAGACGCCATCGCCAGCAAGCCGGCTCCTACAGGGGGAATGTGCAAACATCCAAAATTAGTGCAGCCACCACAATGTGGGAGTGTGCACACGGCCAAAGAGCCAGGTCGGCTTTCAGGCCGCCTCGGCGGCTGTGGCGGTAGTCGCCCCCTCGAGAGGCCGAGTGGAGGTTCTGCGCAGTGGGCACCGCGGCAAGGATGCCGCGGTAGCCGCCCCCGGCCATGGATGGCCGATGGCGGCGGGCCCACGGAGCAGGACCGGAGCGAGGGCATGGCGAGCCTAGGCGAGGCACCGAACGAAAGGGGCAAAAGCGCTTTGGTTACTTTCGCGCTTTTCGAAAGTGACTCGCCGTAAGGGCGAAACCGCCAGCCGCCATCACCGAAGAAACGGATATGCCCACCATCCCGCCCACTCACCAGGCAGCTCCGCTCAATGCCCACCCACCACCATATGACTAAACGGCGCCACATAAGCCTGCAACGTCACCAACCCCCCCACCAGAATCGCCAGAATGACGGAATGGAAGAACACATAACGCAGAATTTCCCCCTCATGCCCATACCAACGCGTAGCAGTGGAAGCCACCACGATCGACTGCGCATCGACCATCTTGCCCATGACCCCACCGGAACTGTTGGCAGCAGCCATCAACACCGGACTCAGCCCCAGTTGCTCAGCCGTCACCCGCTGCAGCCCGCCGAACAACACGTTGGACGCCGTGTCCGACCCCGTCAGCGCCACACCGAGCCAGCCGAGCAAGGTGCCAAACATCGGGTAAAAGATGCCCGTCGCAGCGAACGCCAGGCCCATGGTCGCGTCCAGCCCCGAATAGCGGGTGAGGAAGCCGAGCGCGAGCATCGCGACGATGGTAATCAGCGAGTAACGCACGACCCAGATCGTGCGCAGATAGTGTTTGACCAACTGCGGGATGGAGTAACCCATCAATAGCCCGCCAAAGATCGCCGCCAGCAAGATGCCGCTGCCGGTGCTGGTCAGCCAGGTGAACTTGTAGACCGCGTCCTCGGTTTTAGGCGCAGGCACCACCGGCGGAACCTTTTCGATTTGCTGGTGGATCGTGCCAAAGGTGACGACCGGCGCAAAGATCGGGTTCGCTTCGCGCAGCGGTTTGCCTTGGGGGTCTAGCTTGGCCGAGTGGGTCACGGGATCAATCGCCGGGCGGGTATCGAACAGGTTTTTGAAGCCTTGGGTACCCCAGGCGAACACGAACACCGTGAGGATGATCCACGGCATCCACGCGCGCATGACCGCAGGTTTGGCATCGCTGGCGAAGGTCGCGCTGGCGATGGGTTTCTCGTCATGCTCTTCGGCTATTTTGGAGTTGTCGACGCGCCCGGACAGCGCGGCGGAGGTGTGCACGGTCGCGGGTTTCCACACCTTGAGAAAACCGGTGAGGCAGGCCATGGAAATCAGCGCGGCGATCACGTCCACCAGCATCGGCCCGTGATAGTTGGAAACCAGGAACTGCGGCACGGCGAAACTGACCCCGGCGACCAGGATGGCCGGCCAGATTTCCAGCATCTTGCGCCACCCGGCAAAGGCCCAGATCAACCAGAACGGCACGATCACCGAGAAAAACGGCAATTGCCGGCCGACCATCATCGACAGTTCCATTTCGTCCAGGCCGGTCACTTTGGCCAGGGTAATGATCGGCGTGCCGAGGGCACCGAACGCCACGGGCGCGGTGTTGGCGATCAACGCCAGGCCCGAGGCCGCCAGTGGCGAGAAGCCCAGGCCAATCAGAATCGCGCCGGTCACCGCCACGGGTGTGCCGAAACCGGCAGCCCCTTCGAAGAAGGCGCCGAAGCAGAAGGCAATCAGCAGCAGTTGCAGGCGGCGATCGTCGGTAATGCGCGCCAGCGAGTCCTGCAACACTTTGAATGAGCCGTTCTCGGTAGTCAGCCGGTGCAGGAAGATGATGTTCAGCACAATCCAGCCGATCGGCAGCAAGCCGTTGGCGGCACCGTAAAGGGCGGCCGAGCCTGCCATGTTCGCCGGCATGCCGAAGGCGAAAATCGCGATGACCAGCGCCGAGGCGAGGGCGAGCAAGGCCGCCAGATGGGCCTTGATGTGGAAAAAGGCCAGGGCTGCGAGCATCACCACGACCGGCACAGCTGCCATGATGGTTGAAATGACCGGGTTGCCGAACGGATCGTAGATTTGCTGCCAGACCATGTTCCACCTCTGCTTTTTATTGTTGGGATTGCAGACCCCGAGGGGGCGGTGGCTTGTAGTATAGGTGGCATTACGCCGCTGTCTTGTGCCCCATAAATCACGCCTTTTGGCGGATGGGTCGAACTTGAAACAGGGACGGCAGATCGCCTTTACTGGATTCAATCACCCGGAGGAACGCGATGATGACTGAGCGCCACATGGTTCATACGGAAACGCTGTCGAACGATTGCAGCATCAAGGTCAAGGCCGAGATCCTGCGAGACGGTTCGTTGGGAATGTTCATCGGGGTATACCGACCCGATGGCTCGGCCATTGAGGAGAATGATCACCCGGCGTTGCATTTTCTCGACATGGAGGCCGCGATGGAGTGGGGGATCGAGAAAGCCAAGGATATCGGCAATGGCCAGCGGACGTTGTAGGGCCTGACTCCGGATGTGCGGTATGCCGGGCCCCGTGATAAAGGGGAGCTGACTGGCGGGCCTTGCCATAAAAAAGTCAAAAGAGTACAAATGTACTCCATGACGACTTTAACTCCCCGCCGTACTGCCATCCTGACGTTTATCCGTGATCGAATCGCGGAGCACGGTCAGTCCCCGAGCCTCGCTGAAATCAGCGAGGCCTTTGGTTTCGCCTCCCGCAGCGTGGCGCGCAAGCATGTGCTGGCGCTGACCGAAGCCGGTTTTATCGAGGTCAATCCGCATCAGGCCCGAGGCATTCGTTTGCTCGGGCAACCGGCGCGCCCCGAGCTGCTGGACATTCCGGTCCTCGGCCGGGTGGCGGCGGGGGCGCCGATCGGTGCCGATGCCGAGGTGCACAGCCGCTTGCTGCTCGACCCGTCGATCTTCTCCCGGGTGCCGGATTACATGCTGCGGGTCCAGGGTGATTCGATGATCGAGGACGGCATCCTCGATGGCGACCTGGTGGGCGTGCATCGCAGCCCCGAAGCGCTCAATGGCCAGATCGTCGTGGCGCGGCTTGACGGTGAAGTCACCATCAAGCGTTTCGAGCGGGTCGGCGATGCGGTGCGCCTGTTGCCGCGCAACCCGGCCTATAAGCCGATCATCGTCGAGGCCGATCAGGACCTGGCCATCGAAGGGGTGTTCTGCGGTCTGGTGAGGCAAGGGTGATGGGCGCCGTCGCTGCGCTGGACACGCTGTTCAATGGCGGCCAGGTCTGGAAGGGCCGGCCTGCGCCACCGACGGTCAGCCCGCAACCCACCGGGCATGCGGCGCTGGATGCGGCGTTGCCCACTGGTGGCTGGCCGGAAGCGGCGCTGACCGAAATCCTCCTGGCCGGGCAGGGCGTCGGCGAGTTGCAACTGGTGTGGCCGGCGTTGGCGCGGTTGTCGGCGGCGGGTGAGCGCATCGTGCTGGTGGCGCCGCCGTACGTGCCGTATCCGCAAGCCTGGCAGAGCGCCGGGGTTGATCTGCGCCAGTTGTCGATCATCCAGGCCAGCGAGCGCGATGCGCTGTGGGCGGCGGAACAATGCCTGCGTTCGGGCAGTTGCGGCGCAGTGCTGTGCTGGCCGCACAAGGCGGATGACCGCGCCTTGCGGCGCTTGCAGGTGGCGGCGGAAACCGGCTCGACCCTGGCATTCGCCTACCGCTCGATCCATGAAGCGATCAACCCGTCACCGGCCGCGCTGCGCATCGCCATCGATGCCAGGCCTGCGCAATTGCGCGTGCTCAAGTGCCGGGGCGGGTTGGCCCGCTCGGCGCCGATTGCCTTCCCTGTGGGGCATTGAGGTTGCCATGCGCTGGGTGTGCATTCTCTTCCCGCAATTGGCGCTGGACGCGGTACTGCGTCAGCGCCCCGATCCCGATGAGCCGCTGGCGCTGCTGACCGGTCCGGCGCAGCGTCGGGTGTTGCAGGCGGTCAACGCTTCGGCGCGGGCGCTGGGCTTGTGCCCGGGCATGTCGATGACTGCCGCGCAGGCCTTGAGCAAAGACTTTGTCACGGCGGAATACGACGCCGCCGAGATCGAGCACTGGCAGCAGTTTCTCGCGGCCTGGGCCTACCGCTTCAGCTCCCAGGTCAGCGTGCATTACCCGCGTGCGGTGGTGTTTGAAATCGAGTCCAGCCTGGGACTGTTTGGCGACTGGCCGCAATTCGAAGCGCGCTTGCGCACCGAACTCGGCGAACTGGGCTTTCGTCATCGGATTGTTGCCGCGCCCAACCCGGTGGCGGCGCGGGTATTGGCCAATGCGTATGACGGTCTGGTGGTGCCGGACGCTCAAGCCTTGCAGCATCATCTGGGGCAATTGCCTGTCGACCGGATCGCTCTGGAGCCAGCGGTGGCCACGGCGTTGTCGCGCATGGGGTTGCGCACCTTGAGCCAGGTGCAGGCGTTACCGCGACAGAGTCTGGCCCGGCGTTTCGAGGCCCAGGTGCTCAAGCATCTGGACGCGCTGTCTGGCGAACGACGGCTGGCGCTGGCGTTCTACCTGCCGCCGGACCGCTTCGATGTGCGCATCGAGCTCAATTTCGACGTGCAATCCCATCAGGCGCTGCTGTTTCCGTTACGTCGGCTGACCGGCGATCTGTCGGCGTTCCTGTGCGGCCGCGACAGCGGTGTGCAGCGTTTTGACCTGCATCTGGAACATGCCGGCTTGCCGGACAGCGTGATCAAGGTCGGCCTGCTCAGCGCCGAGCGCGATCCGGCGATGCTCTTCGAACTGGCCCGAGGGCGGCTGGAACAGGTTCAGGTCGAGGCGCCGGTGCGCGGTTTTCGTTTGCGCGCCGAAGACTTGCCGGCCTTCGTTCCGCAGTATCAGGAGCTGTTCGATGATCGTCCGCAGCAGTCCTTGCCCTGGGAACAACTGCGCGAACGCTTGCGCGCGCGGTTGGGGGATGACGCGGTGCAGGGCTTGCGGTTCCAGGCCGATCACCGGCCGGAGTGCGCGTGGCAGGCCAGTGCCGAGAGCCAGCGCTGCGCGGTGATGCCTGGCGTGCAGCGTCCGGGCTGGTTGCTGACGGAGCCGCAAGCGGTACACGAAGGTTCGACGCGCATCCTCATGGGCCCGGAACGCATCGAGTCCGGTTGGTGGGACGGCGCCGATGTGCGCCGCGACTACTACCTGATCGAAACCCGTTCCGGCCAACAGGGCTGGGCCTATCGTACGGTCGGTGAGGACGGCCCGTTGTGGTTGCAGGGCTGGTTCGCATGAGCATTGATTATGCCGAGCTGCACTGCCTGTCGAACTTCAGTTTCCAGCGTGGCGCCTCCAGCGCCCTCGAACTTTTTCAGCGGGCGAAAAAACTGGGCTATCAGGCGCTGGCGATCACCGACGAATGCACGCTGGCGGGCATTGTCCGCGCCTGGCAAGCGGCCAAATCCGTGGAACTGTCGCTGATCATCGGCAGCGAAGTGCGCATCGAGGACGGTCCGAAACTGGTGCTGCTGGTGGAGAGCCTTGAGGGCTACCAAAACCTGTGCCGGCTGATTACCCGGGCGCGGCGTCGTTCGCACAAAGGCCAGTATCAGGTGCTGCGGGAGGATTTCAGCGAGCCTTTGCCGGGGCTGTTGGCGTTGTGGGTGCCGGATGCGCCGGATGATTTTCAAACCGGTCACTGGCTGAAGCAAACCTTCGCCGAACGCTTGTGGCTGGCGGTCCAGTTACATCGCGGCCAGGATGATACCGGGCGATTGAGTGCGCTGATGACGTTGGCAAGGGAGCTGCGAATCCCGGCAGTGGCCAGCGGCGATGTGCACATGCACACGCGCGGGCGGCGCGCCTTGCAGGACACCATGACTGCGATCCGTCATCACCTGCCGGTGGCCGAGGCCGGGTTGCGCCTGCACCCCAACGGCGAACGGCATCTGCGCAGCCTCGACGTGTTGCAATCGATCTACCCGCAAGCATTGCTCGATGAAACGTTGACCATCGCCCGGCGTTGCACCTTCGACCTTGGCCAGTTGCGATATCAGTATCCCCGGGAGCTGGTGCCCGAAGGCCAGACGGCCTCGTCCTGGTTGCGTCATTTGACCGAAGAGGGGATCGCTTGGCGCTGGCCGAAAGGCCCGCAAGCCAAGGTGCTCAAACAGATCGACAAGGAACTGGAGCTGATTGCCGAACTGGGCTACGAAAGTTATTTCCTGACGGTTCACGACATCGTCCGGTTTGCTCGTGAGCAAAAAATCCTCTGTCAGGGCCGTGGTTCAGCCGCCAACTCGGCGGTCTGTTATGCCTTGGGAATCACGGAAATCGATCCGGATCGCACCACGCTGTTGTTCGAGCGCTTTCTCTCCAAAGAGCGCAACGAGCCGCCGGACATCGACGTCGATTTCGAGCACGAGCGACGCGAAGAAGTCTTGCAGTATGTGTTCCAGCGTTATGGCCGGACCCGTGCGGCGCTGACCGCCGTGGTCAGCACCTACCACGCGGCCGGCGCGGTACGCGATGTGGCCAAGGCGTTGGGTTTGCCGCCGGACCAGATCAATGCCCTGGCCGATTGCTGCGGCCACTGGAGTGATGAAACACCACCAGTGGAGCGCCTGCGTGAAGGCGGTTTCGATCCCGAGAGCCCGGTGTTGCGCCGGGTGCTGAGCCTGACCGGGCAACTGATCGGTTTTCCCCGGCACCTGTCCCAGCACCCGGGCGGTTTCGTCATTTCCGAACAGCCGCTGGACAGTCTGGTGCCGGTGGAAAACGCCGCCATGGCCGAGCGCACCATCATCCAGTGGGACAAGGACGATCTGGACGCGGTCGGTTTGCTCAAGGTCGATATTCTTGCGCTGGGCATGCTCAGCGCCATCCGCCGCTGCTTTGATCTGCTGCGACGGCACCGCAACCTTGATTTAAGCCTGGCGACGATCCCGTCCGAAGACCCGCAAACCTACGACATGATTGGTCATGCGGACACCATTGGCGTGTTCCAGATCGAGTCCCGGGCGCAGATGTCGATGCTGCCGAGGCTTAAACCCCGGAAGTTTTATGACCTGGTGATCGAAGTGGCGATCGTCAGGCCGGGGCCGATCCAGGGTGGCATGGTGCATCCGTACCTGCGACGGCGGAACAAACAGGAGCCCGAGACTTACCCGTCTCCAGAATTGGAAGCGGTACTCAAGCGCACGCTCGGCGTACCGCTGTTCCAGGAGCAGGTGATGCAGATCGCCATCGTTGCTGCCGACTACAGCCCCGGTGAAGCCGATCAATTGCGCCGTTCCATGGCCGCCTGGAAACGCCATGGCGGACTGGAACCACACAAGGATCGTCTGGCCGCCGGAATGAAGAAAAACGGCTACACACCCGAATTCGCCGCGCAGATTTTCGAGCAGATCAAAGGCTTCGGCAGCTACGGATTCCCCGAGTCCCACGCCGCCAGTTTTGCCTTGCTGACCTATGCCAGTTGCTGGTTGAAATGCCACGAACCGGCGGCCTTCGCCTGTGCGCTGATCAACAGCTGGCCCATGGGTTTCTACAGCCCGGACCAGATTCTGCAGGATGCGCGCCGGCATCATTTGCAGATCCGCCCGGTGGACGTGCGCGCCAGCGACTGGGATTGCAGCCTCGAACCCGTCATCGGTGCGCAGCCGGCGATTCGCATGGGGCTGCGGATGATCAAGGGTTTTCGCGAAGACGATGCGCGGCGTATCGAAGCCGCGAGGTCCAAGGGGGCGTTTATCGACATCGCCGACCTCGGCGAACGGGCGCGGCTCGATGCCCGTGCGCAGGAGCAACTGGCCGATGCCGGCGCGTTGCGTGGGCTGGCCGGTGATCGTCATCGAGCACGCTGGGAAGTGGCGGGGGTGCAGAAGCAATTGGGCTTGTTCGCCGGTTTGCCGAGCCAGGAAGAGGACGCGGTGGCATTGCCCAAACCCACGGTGGGCGAAGACCTGCTGGCGGATTACAACAGTCTCGGCACCACCCTCGGCCCGCATCCACTGGCCTTGTTGCGGGGTGAGTTGAAAGCCCGGCGCTGTCGCAGTTCGCGGGAGTTGCTGGACGTCGAGCATGGCCGCCCGGTCAGCGTCGCCGGGCTGGTGACCGGTCGGCAGCGTCCGGGCACGGCCAGTGGCGTGACTTTCGTCACCCTTGAAGACGAGTTCGGCAACGTCAACGTGGTGGTCTGGCGCGACCTGGCCGACCGGCAACGGCAGGTGTTGGTCGGCTCGCAGTTGCTCAAGGTCGACGGGCGCTGGGAGAAGGAAGGCGAGGTGCGGCATTTGATTGCCGGACGCTTGAGCGACCTGAGTCCGCTACTGGATGGCATCAACGTACGCAGCCGGGATTTCCACTGAAGGATCATGCCGTTAATTTTCTGAACAACACCGAACCTGTAGGAGCCGGCTTGCTGGCGAAGCGGTGGTGGCCGTGATGACGCCATCGCCAGCAAGCCGGCTCCTACAGGTTGTGGTGACTTTCTGATTATTTAGCCTCTGGCCAAAACCGCTCGCCACCACCCGGCGCATCCGTCCACGCCTGCAACGACCGGGTCGGCAAATCGAAATAATCCCGCGTGCGCGCATACCCATGCCCACCCATTCGCCCGATCGCATCAAGCCCCAGCTGATCGATGTACAGGGTTTTCGGGTCGATCAGTTCATCCCGCACATGCGCCATCAGCACTTCGCCGAAGATGATCTCCCGCGACTGCCCGATGGACAGCGCCATCATCCGTCGGCATTCCAGCGCCACGGGCGCCTCGCCGATCCGCGGGCATTTGACCGTGGTGCCGGGAATCGCAGTGAGTCCGGCGGCGGTCAGTTCGTCGAACCCGGGAGCGAAAGGCACGGCGCAGACGTTCATCGCTTCCACCAGCGCATCACTGACGATATTGACGGTGAATTCCTGATTGAGCTGGATGTTGCGCGTGGTGTCCTTGGGGCTCTGGTCCCCATAGTTTTCCACACCCAGTGCGAGGATCGGCGGGTCGGCGGACAGCGCATTGAAGAAGCTGAACGGCGCGGCGTTGATCCGACCTTCGCCATCAACCGTGGTGACCAGCGCGATGGGCCGAGGCACTACGCTGCCGATCAGAATCTTGTATTTGTCCCGCGCACTGAGGGTGCTGAAGTCGAAGCTTTGCATGGGCAGAAATCTCTAAGGAAGGGGATCAATCGCGCTCAGCGGCGCTTGTGCGCTGTAGTCATCGGCGAACGGGATGGCCGGTTTGAACAGGCTTTTCCAGTCCGGTCGACCGAAGGCTCGATCGCTGTGGCTGCGCATCAGTGTTTCGAATTGTCGTTGGGCCTGGCGTTGAAGGGCGGGGTAGTCAGCGCCTTGAACCTGCCCGTCCTGCATCACGCAGCGGCCGTCGATGTAGCTGGCGATGCAGTCATCACCGCGTCCGGCCAGCACCAGGTTTTTCAAGGGGTCGAACAGCGGCCCGAGGTGCAGGCCGCGAAGGCTGAATACCGTGATGTCGGCCTTGGCTCCCGGTGCCAGACGACCGATGTCGTCACGCCCCAACGCCTTGGCGCCCCCGAGCGTGGCCGCGTTGTAAAAATCCAGGGCGCTGGTCAGCGAACCGCCGCCCTCCATCAAGCGAGCGATGTTCAACCCCTGACGCATGTTCTCCAGCAGGTCCGCCGGCCAGGTGTCGGTGCCCAGCGCAAAGTTGATGCCCTTGGCCCGATAGCGTCCGAACGAGTTCAGCGCTTCGCCGTCCCGGGCAAACACCACCGGGCAATACACCAGGCTCGCGCCGCCATCCACCAGCCGTTGCAGGTCTGCATCACCTTGGGTGTAAATGCCGTGGGGCAACAGGCTGCGCGGGGTCAGCAGGTTCAACTGCTCCAGCCAGGCCAGCGGCGAAACGCCCCGCAACTGCTCGACCATCGCCACTTCGCCGAGCCCCTGACAGCAATGCAAGCGCATCGGCGCATTCAGCTCGCGACTCAGTGCGGCAGTGCGTTGCAACAGCGCCGGGGTGCAGGTCTGGATGCGATCCGGCAGCAGCGCGCCGCGAATCAAACCGTCATGTGAACCGTCGAAATCCTGGAAAAAACGGGCCGCAGCGTCGAGCCCGGCCAGGCCCCGCGCTTCATCCCAGTGATGCCCGAGGCGGCCATCGGCGCGCCAATAACTCATGCCACTCATGTAGCAGGGCCCGAGGTAAGTCCGCAGTCCCAGCTCGGCCGCCACGCCGGCCACCGCAGCAAATTCGTCGTAGGTCTCGGCCCACTCGCGGTAATACATTGAGGTGATCGGCATGGCGGTGGTGATGCCATTACGGATCAGTTGCGTGAAGGCGTAGCGGTATTTGAAAACCTCTTCATCCGCGCTGTAACTCTCCCGCGGACCTGCCGCCAGATAGTCCTCGGACCACATCCGCCCCATGTCGCGTTCATCGCCGTTGTCCAGCGTCAGCACCGTGGAATCGAGGTCACCGAGTGCATCCAGATCGATGAAGCCGGGACCGATCAGCGCGTTGCCGTAATCGACCCATTGATCCACCGGCCCCGAATAACCACGCCCGACAAACACAATGCGCGAGCTCTCGAACACCACTTCGCCGTCGCGCCACAGCACATGCTGCGTGCCGTCGAAGCCGACCACGCAGCTGCTTTTCAGGCCGATGCGCTTCACAACCGGCTTTCCAGCAGTCGACCACCTGCGGCAATCAGCTCGCCGCGCCGATAGACCTGTCGCAGAGGCCGAGCCACCACGGCTTCACCCAGCGTCTGCACCGGCATCAACAGGAAGTCCGCCGGTTGACCGAGCTCCACGCCATAATCCTCGCAGCCCAACGCCAGCGCACCATTCACCGTCGCCGCTGCAAACGCCGCCGCCAGTTCCTCGTCCTTGTTCAAGTCGAAACGGAACGCCAGCAGCATCGCCCGTTCCAGCATGTCGCCGTTGCCCATGGGCGACCAGGCGTCGCGGATGCCGTCCGAACCCAGGCACACGTTGACCCCGGCCTCGCGCAACGCCAGGAACGGCGGCACCGCACAATCGGCCGGTGCCGAACTCATCAACGAAATGCCCAACGCCGCCAAGCGTTCGGCCACGGGTTTGACCTGGCTCCAAGGCAACATCCCGAGGCAATAGGCGTGGCTGATCATCACTCGGCCATGGCGCCCGAAATGCTCGGTGTAATCGGCGATCAGCGCGATTTGCCACAGGCCCAGTTCACCTTTGTCGTGCAGGTGAATATCGACACCACGGTCGAATTCACTGGCCAGTTTGAACACGAAATCCAGTTGGGCGACGGGGTCGTTGTCGATGCCGCACGGGTCGAGGCCCCCGACGTTTTCCACGCCCAGGGCCATGGCCTCGCGCATCAGCTCGGCGGTGCCGGGGCGGCTGATCAGGCCGGTTTGCGGGAATACCACCAGTTGCAGGTCGATCAGGTCGCGGTAGCGTTCGCGCAGTTGTTGCATGGCTTCGACATGACGCAGGCCGAAATCCGGGTCGATGTCGACGTGGCAACGCATGGTCAGCGAACCACGGGCGATGCAGTTTTCCAGCAGGGCGCCGGCACGTTCGGCGATAGGGCTCTGAACTTCACGCAGCACGCGGCGCTCGTTGGCGATGTAGTCCTTGAGCGTCGGCCCGGCGCTGTTCGGGCGCCAGGGTTGGCCCCAGAGGGTTTTGTCGAGGTGAACGTGGCTTTCCACCAGGGCCGGGGTGAGGAGCTGGTTCTGGCCATCGATGTCGGTGGCATTCAGTGGCGTGGACGATGCCGGACGGCGTTGTTTGAACAGGCCGTTTTCGATCAGCAGGTCTTCGGCGGTGGAACCGTAGGGCCGCACGTTACGCAGCCAGCGGGGGTGATTCATTGCATACCTCGAGTTTTGTGGTGTTTGGGCGGGCCTCTTCGCGGGCAAGCCTCGCTCCTACAGGTCCTGCGCTGCTCTTGTAGGAGCGAGGCTTGCCCGCGAAGGCCGCAACTCGGTCTCAAGCCGAGCAATCAGCCCTTGAGCTTCGACCAGATCCGGTCCTGCAGCTCACGCGCCTTGTTGCTGCACTCTTTCTCAGGGCGCAGGCGCGAGGCGAACTCGTCGGGCATGTTGATCGCGTCCATCACCCGCCATTTGGCGTCGATCAGCTTGTCGCTCTGAATGCCGTTGGCATAGGCGATCGCATTGGACACGGCGGCGGCGTTTTCCGGTTTCATCATCCAGTCGATGAAGATCTTCGCGTTGCCGGGGTGCGGCGCGCTTTTCGGTACGGCGAAGTTGTCCTGGAACATCGCCAGGCCTTCGCGCGGATACACGTACTTGATGCTGCTCTTCTGCAACGTGGCCCGGGCGGTGGAGCCGTTCCAGTTCTGCATCATGATCACTTCACCGGAGGCCATGCGGTCGACGGTGTTGTCCGAGCTGTACATCTTCAGGAACGGTTTCTGCTTTTGCAGCAGTTCCAGAATGCGTTTGGCGTCCTGCGGGTTTTCGCTGCATTCGTCGACGTTCAGATAGTGGCTGGCGGCGTTGATCACGCTGCTGGAGGTGTCGAGCGCGGCGAGTTGGCCTTGCAGTTCCTTGCGTGGCTCGAAGAACTCCTTCCACGAATCGTCCAGTTTGCCGCCCGGCACGCGTGCGCTGTCATAGGAGAACCCGGTGGTGCCCCACAGGTACGGCGCCGAGAACTTGCGACCGGGGTCGAAGCTCGGGTCGCGGAACGCCGGTTTGACGTGCTGGAAATTGGGCAGGGTCGATGCGTCGATTTCCAGCAGCAGGTTCTGATTGATCAGCGTGCGCATGATCGACTGCGACGGCACGATCACGTCATACGCCGCACCACCGGCCTGCAATTTGGCCAGCAGGGTTTCGTTGCTGTCGTAACCGTCCATGGTGACCTTGATGCCGGTCTCCTTTTCGAATTTGGCCAGCAGGTCCACCGGGTAGTAATCGGTCCAGTTGTAGAAGAACAACTCCTTGGGCTCGGCGGCCTGTGCGCTGAACGCGGTGAAGCAACTCAGGGCCAGACCGGTGACGGCGAAACACAGTTTTTTCATTTTCATGTTTTTGTGCGCTCCAGGATTTATTGGTTTTTGCCGCGCTGTCCCAGCCAGAAGGCCAGCACCACCAGCACGATGGAAATCACCAGCATCAGGGTCGAGATCGCGTTGATCTCCGGCGTCACGCCGGCCTTGATCGCCGAGAAGATGTACACCGGCAAGGTCGTCGAACCCGGCCCGGCGACAAAGAACGTCATGATGAAATCGTCGAGGCTGACCACGAACGCCAGCACCGAACCGGACAAAACCGCCGGCCACAACAGCGGTAACGTCACCCGGCGAAACACCTGCCACGGGTTGGCGTACAAATCGTTCGCTGCCTCCAGCAGGCTTTTGTCGAGATCATTGAGCCGCGCGCGAATCGGCAGGTACGCGAAGGGAATGCAGAAGCCGACGTGCGCGACAATCACCGTCAGCAAACCGAGCTTGATCCCCAGCGCCATGAACAGCAGCAGGGTGGCAACAGCGGTGACGATCTCCGGCAGGATCAGCGGCAGGTTGATCCCGCCCTCGACCATTTTCTGCCCGTAGAACGGCCGGTAAGTCGCCAGCGCCGCGAGCAGCGCAATGGCCGTGGCGCAGACCGTGGCGATGCTGGCGACGATGATCGAGTTCAGCGCTGCGGTCTGGATCGACGGGTTGGCCAGAATCCGCCCGTACCAGGCGAACGAAAACTCGGTCCACACCGTCGCCGAACGGTTGGCGTTGAAGCTGTAGGCGATCAGCACGAAGATCGGTACGTACAGGTACGCGAGGATCAGCAGGCTGACTTCGCGGGTCAGCGGCAGTTTTTTCAGGTGCAGGGCAATCATGCGATGGCTCCCCGGCGTAGAGTTTTGGCGGCGCTGCGGCTATAGAGGGCGTAACCCACCAGCGACAGCAGCAGAATCCCCAGCAACAGGAACGACAGCGAACTGCCCAGCGGCCAGTTGCGCGCGGTGCCGAACTGTTGCTGGATCAGGTTGCCGATCATCAGCGTCTTGCCGCCGCCGAGAATCGCCGGGGTGATGAAGGCGCCGAGGCTCGGCACGAACACCAGCAGCGCGCCGGCAATCACGCCGGGCATCGACAGCGGCAGGATGATTCGCTTCAACGCGTGCCAGCGGTTGGCGCCCAGGTCGTAGGCCGCTTCCACCAGGCGCCAGTCGAGTTTTTCCAGGGTCGAATAGATCGGCAAAATCATGAACGGCAGGAAGCTATAAACCAGCCCGACGCTGACGGCGAAGTCGTTGTAGAGCAGGGTGATGCCGCCCGCCTGCGGGAACAGCGTGTTGAGGCTCTGCGCGACCCAACCGTGTTCACGCAGGATGATCAGCCACGCGTAGTTGCGGATCAGCAGGTTGGTCCAGAACGGAATGGTGATCAGCAAGACCATGAGGTTGCGCCGGCGCGGGGTCAGGCTCGACATCCACAACGCCACCGGGAAGCCGAACAGGAAACACAACAGCGTCGTGCCGCCAGCCTGGAACACCGAGCGCAACAAGGCTTGGGCGTAGACCCAGTTCAGCTCCAGTTCACCGTCGAATCCTTCCTGGAAAAACAGCTGCACGTAGCTTTGCAATTGCCAGTTGGCTTGCCAGTCGACGCCGCCGTAGACGTTGCGCGGCAACAGGCTGATGTAGCCCATGATGCCCAGCGGAATCGCGATCAGTGCCAGCAAAGTCAGAACCACCGGGCTGAGCAACAGCGCGCGGTTGAGAGCGGGGGAAGTGCTGCTGACGCTCATCTCAGGCCTCCATCAACAGGCAGGCGTGGGGCGGCAGATTGACCGCGACACGATCACCGACCACCCGGCCACGGTTCAGGCCTTCGTTGTTCTCGCGCAACATGACCTTGATGTCGTTGTTCAAGCGGCACTGATAAAGCGTCGCGGTGCCGACATACAACACCGCTTCGATCACCCCGCGCAGGTGATGAGGCTGCCCGACGTCGACCAGTTGCGAGCGCTCCGGGCGGAACGCCAGTTGCACGTTGTTGCCGTCGAAACCCTGGGCCGGGCAGGGGATCTCCACCGGCATACCGCTGGGCACGAAGAGTTTTTCGTTCTGCTGGCCGCGTTTGAGATGACCGGGCAGGAAATTGATGTCGCCGATGAACTGGGCGACGAACTGATGCTGCGGCCGTTCGTAAATATCGTTGGGGGTGCCGATCTGCAGGATCTTGCCGGCGGACATCACGGCAATGCGGTCAGACAGGGTCAGGGCTTCTTCCTGATCGTGGGTGACGAAAATGAAGGTGATCCCGGCTTCCTTCTGCACGCGCTTGAGTTCGACCTGCATCTCTTTACGCAGCTTGAGGTCGAGCGCCGACAGGGGTTCGTCGAGCAGCAACACTTTCGGTTTTGGCGCCAAGGCGCGCGCCAGAGCCACGCGTTGTTGCTGGCCACCGGACAACTCGGCGGGTTTGCGTCTGGCCAGGTGTTGCATTTGCACAAGCGCCAGCATCTCATCGACACGCCGAGGAATAACCTTGTGATCAAGGCCCTGCATCTCGAGCCCGAAGGCGATATTCTGCGCGACGCTCATGTGCGGAAACAGCGCATAGCTCTGGAAGACGGTATTGACCCGGCGCTTGAACGGCGGCAGCTCGTTGACCGGTTCGCCGGCGAGACGGATTTCGCCATCGCTGACGTGTTCGAAACCAGCGATGGTGCGCAGCAGGGTGGTTTTGCCACAGCCGGACGGGCCGAGCAGGGTGAAGAATTCGTTGTCGGCAATGTCGACTGACACGTTGTCGAGGGCTGGAGCCAGCCCCGGATCGTCGGAATACCGCTTGGAGACGTTACGCACTTCGATTGCTATTGGTTGACCCATAATGGTGCAATCCTCTAATTATTGTATGCAATATCTGGATGCAATCTACAAATAACCGGATTAATCTGCTCGTGCAACCCCCTTTTTCAAAGGCTGCTCATCGCCTGGGGCCGGTTGTTTAGCGCTAAAGGAGTGTTGAAATGACCGAGAAGAAACTCGAGACCACGGTCGACCGCGTCTACCAAGGGGTTTACGAGGCGATCAGCAAGCGTTCGTTGCGTCCTGGCATGAAGCTTGGGGAGACTTCGCTGGCCGAACTTTTTAATGTCAGCCGAACGTCGGTTCGTGCCGCGCTCAAGCAATTGGAGGCGGATGGATTGGTGACGACCGAGCCCAATAAGGGTGCATCGGTGTCGTTGCCCAGCGATGAAGAGATCCGTTCGCTGTTTGAAACGCGACGCCTGATCGAGATCGGCATCGTCACCGAACTCTGCCGGCGTCGTGACACCGCCGTGACCCGGGACCTGCGCGATCACCTGTTGCTCGAGGATGAAGCGCACCGCAACGGCGACCACGAACGGCTGATCCATCTGCTCGGCGAGTTCCACATCAAACTCGCGCAAAGCCTGAACAATCCGGTGTTGCTGGACTGGTTCCGCAAACTGATCTCCCGCGCCTCGCTGTACGCCGCCGCGCTGGACGACGACAGTCACGAAGCCTGCCGCGACGATGAGCACCTGCGCCTGATCGAGTACATCGAGGCCGGCAACCAGAGCGCCGCCATCGAACTGACCTGCATCCATTTGAACGGCATCGAGAAGGCGATCCTGGACGTCGCCGCCACGTTGAAGACGGGGTATCACCCGCTCAAACACCTGATTGAGGTTTGATCACAAAACTCAAACCTGACTGGGTACCTGTGGGAGCGAGACCGGCTTGCCGGCGATGACGGCATAACATGCAACGAGGATGCTGACTGTCACGCCCTCATCGCCGGCAAGCCGGTCTCGCTCCCACAGGGATCTGTGGTGGGCAAAGATTGCCGTCAGAATCAGCTAACCTCTATGAAACCATTGGCATCCGCAGTGCTCGAAACAAACGGGCGCCAATCACAGGACACAGAGCCAGTCGATGCAGTTTCTAGACGATAGCCACGGGTGTGCTGGATGGAACGGTGAAATGGCCGGACGCATCCGTGCGTTCGACTGGCGTCGCACTGAACTGGGAAGCCTGGAGACCTGGCCCGCCAGCCTGTGCAGCGCGGTGCAATTGTTGCTCGCGTCGCCGCTGCCGATGGTGATGCTCTGGGGCCGCCCCGGCTACATGATCTATAACGATGCGTACTCGTCGTTCGCCGGAGGCCGACATCCTTATCTGTTGGGTTCTCCGGTGGAGCTGGGCTGGCCGGAAGTCGCCGAATTCAATCGTCACGTAGTCGACACTTGCCTGGCGGGCGGCACGTTGTCCTATCGCAACAAAGAGCTGGTGCTGTTGCGCGACGGCGTCCCCGAAAACGTCTGGCTGGACCTCTATTACAGCCCGGTGGCGAATGACGAGGGGACGCCGGCCGGGGTCATGGCGATGGTGGTCGAAACCACGGAGCATGTGATCTCCGAACGCCGGCGCCAGGAGGCCGAAGACGCCTACCGCGCCGACAATGAACGGGTGCGCCTGGCGTTGAATGCCGGTGCCTTGCTCGGCTCGTTCGTCTGGGACATCAAAGGCAATCGGCTCTCCGGCGATGAACGCTTTGCCCGGACCTTTTCCTTCCCGGCCGAGCATGATCTGGGCAACCTGCCAACGGAGTTCGCCGAAGCGCGGATTCATCCCGACGACCGCAGTTGGGTCAATGAGCAAGTCAATCAATCCATCACCACCGGTGAGCCTTTCAACGCCGAATATCGGGTCCTGCGTCCCGACGGCAGTTACCTGTGGGTGCAGGCCAGCGGTTGCTGCGAATTCGATGAGCAGGGTGAGCCGTTCCGCTTTCCCGGCGTATTGATCGACATCCACGAACGCAAGACCGCCGAAGAGTCCCTGCTCAAATTCACCCGAAACCTTGAGCAGCGCGTCGCCGACGAAGTCGAAGCGCGGCTGGCGGCGGAAGAGCAACTGCGCCAGTCGCAGAAGCTCGAAGCCATCGGCGGTCTCACGGGGGGCGTGGCCCATGACTTCAATAACCTGCTGCAAGTGATCGCCGGCAACCTGCACCTGCTGGCGCGGCATGAACCGGACAATGCCAACGTGCAGCGTCGGGTCTCGGCGTCGATTGCGGCGGTGGAGCGGGGCGCGAAACTGTCTTCGCAATTGCTCGCTTTCGCCCGCCGTCAGCCGCTGTCGCCGGCGGTCTGCGACCCACGACAGATCTTCGAAGGCCTGGGCGAGTTGCTGCAACGGGCGCTGGGCGAAACCATCCAGATCGATGTGCGGTTGCCTCAAGCGTCGTGGCACATCAACGTCGATCGCAACCAACTGGAAAACGCCATTCTCAATCTCGCGATCAATGCCCGTGACGCCATGGCGGGCGAAGGCACCATTGAATTGAGCGCCGAGAACGTTACCCTCGACCGCAAGTTTTGTGCGGGCAAAGGTATTTCGCCTGGCGATTACGTGCGTGTCGCCGTGGCGGATACCGGCCTTGGTATGCCACCGCATGTGCTCGCGCAAGCGTTTGAACCGTTTTTCACCACCAAGGCCGATGGTCAGGGTACGGGGTTGGGGTTGAGCATGGTGTTCGGTTTCGTCAAACAGAGTGACGGGCACATCGAGATGTCCAGCGTCGAGGGGCAGGGCACGCGCGTGCAGTTGTATTTTCCACGCAGCCTGCGCCCGTTGCTCAGTGAAACAGCGACCCATGACACGCAGCAACGCGGTGGGCATGAAACCATTTTGGTGGTCGAGGACAATGAAGCGGTGCGCGCGTCGGCGGTGGAGTTATTGAGCGAGGAGGGCTATCAGGTCCTGACCGCCGCCAACGGTGATGCCGCCATGCAGATGTTGCTCGATGGCGTGGTGGTTCAGCTGATTTTCACCGACGTGGTCATGCCCGGCCTGATCAAAAGCTCGGACCTTGCCGCCTGGGCCAAAGTGCAAACGCCACCGGTGGCCGTACTGTTCACGTCCGGCCACACTCGTGACATTATTTCGCGCAATCACCAGCTCAGCCCCGACACTTTTTTGCTGAGCAAACCCTATGGTCCCGAGGCGCTGACCCGAATGGTCCGCACCGTCCTCAACGGCTGAACCCACAATCGGACGGCTGAACACCGAACCCTGTAGGAGCCGGCTTGCTGGCGATGGCGTCCTGCCAGCCGATAAAGATATCGCCTGACACACCGCTATCGCCAGCAAGCCGGCTCCTACAATTGGATCTGCGTAAATTCCTGGCAATGCGTTAATCCTTCGAACTTTTTGATCAAGGCCACCTGATGACTTCAAAGCGCACCTCAAATCCTCCTTCCGGCATGGTCAGGGTACGCGGGGCCCGTGAACACAACCTCAAGAACATCGACGTCGATATCCCCCGTGATGCGCTGGTGGTGTTCACCGGCGTCTCCGGTTCCGGGAAGTCATCCCTGGCGTTTTCGACCCTGTACGCCGAAGCGCAACGCCGTTATTTCGAATCCGTGGCGCCGTATGCGCGGCGTCTGATCGACCAGGTCGGTGTGCCGGATGTCGACTCCATCGAAGGCCTGCCGCCAGCGGTCGCCTTGCAACAACAACGGGGCACGCCGAGCACGCGGTCTTCGGTGGGCAGCGTGACCACGTTGTCGAGCCTGATCCGCATGCTGTATTCGCGCGCCGGCAGCTATCCGCCGGGGCAACCGATGCTCTACGCCGAAGACTTTTCACCGAACACGCCCCAGGGCGCCTGCCCTGAATGTCATGGTTTGGGCCGGGTCTATGAAGTCACCGAAGCGCTGATGGTCCCGGACCCGAGCCTGACCATTCGCCAGCGCGCGGTCGCTTCCTGGCCCACGGCGTGGCAAGGACAGAACCTGCGGGACATCCTCGTGACCATGGGCTACGACGTCGATAAACCCTGGCGCGACCTGCCGAAAAAGCTCCGCGACTGGATTCTTTTCACCGAAGAAACCCCGACCGTTCCGGTGTATGCCGGGCTCACACCCGAAGAAACCAAAGTCGCGCTCAAGCGCAACATGGAGCCGAGTTACCAGGGCACCTTCACCGGTGCCCGGCGCTACATCCTGCACACGTTCACCCATTCGCAAAGTGCACTGATGAAGAAGCGCGTCTCGCAATTCATGCTCGGCAGCCCTTGCCCGCTGTGCGACGGCAAGCGCCTGAAACGCGAGGCGTTGTCGGTGACCTTTGCCGGTTTTGACATCGGCGAGTTGGCGCAAATGCCGTTGCTGCAAGTGGCCGACGTATTGAAACCAGTGGCGGCGCACAGTTACCTCGACCAGGCCGATGAGGCGGGCGAGGTCCTGAGCCACGAGCAGACCCGCGAGGCCCGTGAGCAGCGAGTGGCCCACGGCGCCAGTGGTCACGCCCATGCACCGGATGTGCGCCACACGCCGAACCTGTCGGTGGAAAAACGCCTGGCTGCGCAACGCATCGCCCAGGATTTGCTGGAGCGGGTCAGCACGTTGACGGACCTGGGGCTCGGTTACCTGGCACTGGAGCGCAGCACGCCGACGTTGTCGTCCGGCGAATTGCAGCGCCTGCGTCTGGCGACGCAATTGGGTTCGCAGTTGTTCGGGGTAATTTACGTGCTGGACGAACCGTCGGCCGGTCTGCACCCGGCGGATAGCGAGGCGCTGTTCGAAGCCCTGCAACGTTTGAAAACTGCGGGCAACACGCTGTTTGTGGTCGAGCATGATCTGGAAACCATGCGCCGCGCCGACTGGCTGATCGATGTCGGGCCGGCGGCGGGCGAGCATGGCGGCCGGATTCTGTACAGCGGTCCACCGCAGGGCCTGGCCGACGTGACGCACTCGCAGACCCGCGCCTACCTGTTCGCCGATCAGGTCAGGCTGCCGCGAGCCAGCCGCAAGCCGGCCGATTGGCTACGGCTGGAAGGCATCACTCGCAACAACCTGAATAACCTCAGTGTCGAGTTTCCGCTGGGCTGTTTCACCTCGGTGACCGGTGTGTCGGGTTCCGGTAAATCAAGCCTGGTCAGTCAGGCATTGCTGGAACTGGTGGGCGCGCATCTCGGGCGTGCAGCCAGTGACAGCGAGGCAGAAGAATTGAGCCTTGAGGACGATGCCCCGCAAGTCAGTGGCGGCCAGGTCAGCGCAGGGCTGGAGTCGATCAAGCGGCTGGTGCAAGTCGATCAGAAACCCATCGGCCGCACGCCGCGTTCTAACCTGGCGACTTACACCGGGCTGTTCGACAACGTGCGCAAACTCTACGCCGCCACGCCCGAGGCGCAAGCCAAAGGCTACGACGCCGGTCAGTTCTCCTTCAACGTCGCCAAGGGCCGCTGCCCGACCTGCGAAGGCGAGGGTTTTGTCAGCGTCGAATTGTTGTTCATGCCCAGCGTCTACGCACCATGCCCGACTTGCCATGGCGCCCGCTACAACCCCGAGACGCTGGCGATTACCTGGCAGGGATTGAGCATTGCGCAGGTATTGCAATTGACGGTGGATGAAGCGGTCGAAGTGTTTGCCGAGCAATCGGGTATTCGCCGCTCACTGGAAGTGCTGCGCGATATCGGCCTGGGTTACCTGCGGCTCGGCCAACCGGCGACCGAGTTGTCCGGCGGCGAAGCTCAGCGCATCAAACTGGCCACCGAACTGCAACGCAACCAGCGCGGGGCAACGCTTTACGTGCTTGACGAACCCACCACCGGGTTGCACCCGCGGGATGTCGATCGCTTGCTCGAACAGTTGAACACGCTGGTGACGGCGGGGCACACGGTGATCGTCGTCGAACATGAAATGCGCGTGGTAGCCCAAAGTGACTGGGTGATCGACATCGGACCGGGGGCCGGGGATCAGGGCGGCAAGATTGTGGTGGCGGGCGCGCCGCAGAAAGTCGCCAGCAGCAAAAAAAGCCGAACCGCGCCGTTCCTCGCCAGAACCCTCAATACGTAGCGCCAGGACGACGAACGGACACCGCTGGTCTGATAGGCGGTCGACAGAACCCGCCAACCGAGGCCATTCTGATAGTTGGTGAACGCAATCGATCGCGTTTGCCACCGATCAACAAACGGAGGTGTTCCATGCCGGTGCCACACGACCTTTATCAGGATTTGAAACTTTCAAAGGAAGATATCCAGCAAAAACGCACCAAGGATCCGTTACTGGATTCACTGATCAACAAGTATTCGCAGGCGGATGCCGAAGTGGTGAAGGCAGAGCAGGCCAAGTCCAGCGATGACTCAGTGAAGAAGCTCAAGGAGAAGCGCTTTCAGGTCAAGGAGAAGATCGTCCAACAGCTTCAGGTCCCGTCCTGACGTGTCGCTCCCGAAAGGAAGCCGACAACGCAGAACCCCATAGCGAAATGGATCCCCGTTAACTTTTGAACGACACCGAACCTGTAGGAGCCGGCTTGCTGGCGATAGCGGTGTGTCATCCACCAATAGCGTTCGATGACACACTGCTATCGCCAGCAAGCCGGCTCCTACAGGTTAATTGGGTGCTTGGGACAACGCGGTGGCGAGCGGCAATCGCACCATGTGCTTGGCCTTCAACGAGCCGAAATACAACCACTCCCCATATTCACGCACCGTGGTGATCGGTGAGTAGTTGCCGCTGCTGCCATCCTGCAGATTGGCGATCACCTTTCCCTCCAGATCCAGCCCCAGGACAAACCCGCGTTTCTCTATGGGTTTGGGCAAGACCGTCATCGCCCGCACAATCATCTTGCGCACGAAGGGATGCGGCGCCGTGGCATCGAGCAGGGCGTTGCGCGGTGCATACAGCGCCACCCAGAAACGGTCCCGGCCATTGAACGCCAGGTTGTCCGGCAAGCCCGGCAAGTTGTCGATAAACAGATCGTGGGTGCCGGCCTTAGGTCCGCTCAGCCAGTAACGGCTGATGCGATAGGCGCCGGTCTCGTTCACCAGCACAAAGGCATCGTCCGGGCCCAGCGTCACGCCGTTGGCGAATTCCAGCTTATCCAGCAGGACCGTGGTTTTACCGGTCTGGAAGTCATAACGCAGCAAGCGACCGTCGCCGCCATGCTCGATGATCGCGTCGCCATCGCTGCCATAGCCGAAGCGGCTGGAAGCATCGCTGAAATAGGCGTAGTGCCCCGACTTGTCGATGACCACGTCATCAGTGAAGCCGAAGGGCACGCTGTTGGCCTCTGTAGTCAATGGGATCAAGCGACCCTGGGCGTCCAGCGACAGCAAGCCCTTGACCCCGTCGGCGATCACCAGCAAACCATTGGGGTGACGCGCCAGGCCCAGCGGTCGGCCGCCGGTATCGGCCAGCACCTTGGTGGCTTCGCCGTCGAGGCTGGTGCGGATCAGACGGCCGTCATGCAGGCCCGTAATGAGCGCATTGTTTTCCAGTAGCAACGCTTCCGGCCCGTCGATATCCGCCGCGCCGACACGCTCCACACCTTTGAGGCGTTGATTGTCGGCGTAGGGGCCGCTGGTGAGGGACGGTGCCGGCGGCGGAGTCCAGGCCACCGGTTGCACCTTGGTCGGCATCAGCAGCAGAAAGGCCGCGATGGCCATGATCACCAACAACACGACATGACGAAACTTGACGGTTCGACTCACGCGTTGGCTCCTGCGGTGGTCAGGTGTTTGTGCGCCATCTCGCGCAAGGCCTGCATCGATGCTGCCGATTCACGGTCAATGCGCCGCTTGAGCAACAGTCGATTGGCGATGCGCATTGCCAGGCCGCTGAACTGATAATCCAGGGTACGGACAAACCGCGTGCCATCGCCCTCGGCCGTGCATTCGTAAGTCACCACCACCGACAGTCCGTTGTCACCATGAGCCCGCGCGATCCAGCGGCGACCGGGCAGGTACTCGTCGACCACCCAGCTCAGATGCCCCTCGCGCCCGCCGGCGCGGATGTCTTCCTCGAACCGCGCCCCGGCATGCAGCGAGCCGCCCGGACCATCGACCTTGAGCGACGACGGGTGCCATTCGGGCCAACGGGTCACGGTGCTGGCGTAGGCGAGCACGTCAATCGGGTTGCCGGCAATGTTGATCTGATGCTGCATGCTGGTCATGGGCGCTCTCGTCAGGTAGGTCGGCTCGGGCTCCCAATAGAGCGTGCCGAACAGGTAGTCCATCAGCGGAAAAACGATGTTGAAGTTGCGTTCCTGCATCAACTCGCGACGGTGATGCAGCTCATGCAGACGGCGCATCTGGCGGATCCACGGCAAGCGTGTGACCGGGTTCTCGGGCGGCAGGTGCTCGCAGGCATGAAACACTTCATAAGTCAGGTAACCAAGGACCAGGCAGCCACCGAAAAGCCCGGCGACGTTGGCATCGAACTGCTCAAGCAGCCACCAGACGGGCAGGGTAATGACGAGTGTGTGGACCACGATCAGCCACGCCGGAAACAGGATTACCCGCCAGTCACGGGCGCTGTCGTAGGTCATGTGCCCGGGCGCAAAGAAACTGTGATGGTCACCGGCATGACGGGCATAGAACATCCGCGCGAAGCTCTTTTTGTGATGGCCCAGGTGGCGATGCACCATGTACACGCCAAAGTTGAAGAACAATAACGTCAGCGGCACCGCCAGCCATTCCAGCGGTTGCACCTGGTGCACGGTGCTCCAGAACAATCCGATGGCCAGCAAACCGAACAGCAGCACAAAGGCGCCGTGCAACCAGGGGTTGTAGAGGGGATGAATGTCTGCGCGATAGCGGTTGCGAAAAGCCTCGGTGGTCTGCCTCACTGCGGTCACCTGTGGTTATTGTTGTCCCAGCAGATTAGACGATCCCGCCGTGCAAGGCGGACCGAAGCTTGAGGACACAAACGCCATGATCCGGTGTAAAGCGGACTCAGGTCAGCGGGTTCCAGCGTTGCGACCAGTCTTCATCGGACTGGATGACTTGACGCAGCAGGTCGAAGGCCCGTTGCAGGGTTGCCGAGTCGCGGTCGCGGGAATAGACCAGATAGGTCGGGTAGCTGAATTCCGGGGCCTTGGGCACCTGTTCCAGTACGCCGCTTTCCAGATAACTCTGCACCACGCGGGTACGGAAATAGCCACTGCCGCCGTTTTCAAGGATGTATTGCAAGCCCAGCGGGCCGAGGTTGAAGCTCAGGGCCGCCTTGGCTTTTTCCGGTAGAGCCGCATCGTGCTGGCGACGGAAATCCGGGCCCCAGTCGATGTAGACATAGGGATCGGGTTTACCGGGAAACCGCACGAGGACCAGTTTTTCCTCCAGCACCTGTTCGACTTGCAGGCGCGGCCAGTACTCCGGTTGGTAGACCAGCGCCGCGTCCAACACCCCCAGTTCCAGTTGGCGCAGCAGGTTTTCGCCGTCGCGGATCTCCATGCGCAGCGCGTGGCTGGGAATCTTCTCCCGCAGCTCGCCGGCCCAACTGAGCATCAACGGGTTGCACAGGCTGACTTCGCCACCGATGTGCAATACGTCGTGGTAACCCTCAGGCAACGGCAAGTCCCGTCGTGCGGCGTCCCAGGTTTCGACCAGTTGATTGGCGTACACCACAAATGCTTCGCCGTTCGGGGTCAGACGGGCACCGGCGCGGTTGCGCACGAACAGTGTGCTGCCCAGTTGGCTTTCGAGTTTCTGCACGCGTGCGGTGATCGCGGTCTGGGTGACGTGGAGTTTTTCAGCAGCCGCGGCAAGGCTGCCGTGGCGGACGATTTCCAGAAAGGTGCGGGCGAGGTCGATGTCCATGGGGCGGCCGGTGCGGGAGGTGTGGGCATTGTAAACGGATACTGTGGGGGGCTCATTTTTTGATTGGGTGTATATCCGTTTTTGGGGTAACGGCGGCTATTGGTTTCGCCCTTACGGCGAGTCACTTTCGAAAAGCGCGAAAGTAACCAAAGCGCTCTTGCCCCTTTCGTTCGGTGCCTCGCTAATGCTCGGCATGCCCTCGTTCCGGTCCTGCTCCGTGGGCCCGCCGCCATCGGCCATCCATGGCCGGGGGCGGCTAACCCGGCATCCATGCCGGGTTGCCCACTACGCAGAACCTCCACTCGGCCTCTCG
>NZ_JAHBDD010000046.1:0-32585 GCF_019956155.1 Pseudomonas sp. BF-RE-22
CAAAGAGCCAGGTCGGCTTTCAGGCCGCCTCGGCGGCTGTGGCGGTAGTCGCCCCCTCGAGAGGCCGAGTGGAGGTTCTGCGCAGTGGGCAACCCGGCATGGATGCCGGGTTAGCCGCCCCCGGCCATGGATGGCCGATGGCGGCGGGCCCACGGAGCAGGACCGGAGCGAGGGCATGCCGAGCATTAGCGAGGCACCGAACGAAAGGGGCAAGAGCGCTTTGGTTACTTTCGCGCTTTTCGAAAGTGACTCGCCGTAAGGGCGAAACCAATAGCCGCCGTTACCGCAGAAACGGATATACCCCCACCCAATCCCAAAAACCTCCTCAACATCACACTCGAACAGCAGTTTTAAGGCCCCACCCGTCGGCAAAAGTCTGGATAAATCGCATCAAGGTCGCTATCGGGACAGTGCTGACCGTTTAAGTTGGCAAGATTGACTCACCCACCCTCACCCCCGCCTTGGGGGAACACGGTCATATTTATGTCATGTCAGGTCCGCAAGCTCGGACCTGTCCGCCAACAACAGGTTGATAACAACAAGGACGACCACATGCCCACACAAAACCCGCACCGCAACCTCGGTTTGTGCACCTCCAGCAAGGTCTACAACGCCCTGACCGAACTCAAGCACCTGGAAGGTCATCGCAGCGCCAAGTTTCTTTCGCTGCTGGCCGAAAACCTTGTGCGAAAAGGCCTGCTCAACGAACAGGAAGTGGTCCATATGCTGGACCTGGTGGTCGACTGACCGACAGACGGTCGTTTGCACCCGCTGCCGTCAATGTCGACTATCGAAAGCGATGATTGTTCGTTCGCGCAGCAGACCCGTAAGGTAGCTCCATAGATTGATGGAGGTACTTATGTCCCAGGTTCAAATCATGTCCGTTATTGGCAGCGCCGTTCCCGCCTCGCTTAGAGAGCTAGGATTGCTCGCCTGTTGGTATCTGGTCCAGGACGGTGAACAGATCAGCGGTCCGCTCCCATCGCTGACCGCCGCCAAGGCGCTGTCGCAGAGCTTCGACGCCGGCCGACTCAACGCTTAAGGCAACTGCACCCGCGGTTTGGTTTCCATGAAAATCGCCCAGCTCGACATAAACAGCGCGGCGATCAACGGTCCGATGACAAAGCCATTGAGCCCGAAAATCGCCAGGCCGCCGAGGGTCGAGATGAGGATCAGATAGTCCGGCATCTTCGTGTCCTTGCCCACCAGGATCGGGCGCAGCACGTTGTCCACCAGGCCAATCACGAACACCCCGAACAACCCCAGCACCACGCCCTGCCAGATCGCCCCGCTGAACAGGAAAAACGCGGCCACCGGCGCCCAGACAATTCCTGCGCCGACCGCTGGCAACAGCGACAGAAACGCCATCAACACCGCCCAGAGCAACGAGCTCGGGATGTCCAGAAACCAGAAAATAAAACCGCCCAATGCCCCTTGAGTGACCGCCACAAAAAGGTTGCCCTTCACCGTGGCGCGCACCACGCGGTTGAACTTGAGCTGCAAACGGCGTTTCTGGTGTTCTTCCAGCGGCACGGCGGCGCGCACTTTGCGCGCCAGTTCTGCACCGTCGCGCAAAAAGAAGAACAACAGGTACAGCATGATGAAAAAACCCACCACGAAATCAAACGTACCCTGACCGAAACTGAAGGCTTTGTTGGCGATGAACTCATTGCCCGTCACCGCACTCTTGATGATTTTCTCCCGCAGCCCCTCCAGCTCACCGATCCCGGCGCGATCGAGCAAGTGCTGGAAGTACGGAGGCAGGCTGTGTTTGAAATGCGTGATGTACCCCGCGATGTCCAGCTCGCCGCTTTCGATGCTCTTGTAAAGCGCCGCCCCCTCCTGGACCAGCAGAATACTGAGGATGATCACCGGCAGGATCGCAATGACCATGCAGATGCTCAACGTCAGCATTGACGTCAGGTTGCGCTCCCAGCCGAACTTCAGTTGCAGTCGCCGCTGCAACGGCGCGAAGAGAATGCCGAGGATCACCGCCCAGAACACCGCGCCGTAGAACGGCAGCAAAATCCAGATAAACGCGGCGGTCACCAACCCCAGCAAAATCACCAGTGATTTGTCTTGTACCTTCTCTTCGTTCATGTCCGATCCATGTCAGTCCGCAGGGCACAGGCCCTTGTACCAAGAGCCGTCCTGATGCTTAGTCCGCCACGGTTCGCGCGAGTGCCATCCGTTTGTTCATCAAGCATAGATCCAGATCAATGAATGCCGCGGGCATGCCGATTATCCTCGCCGGCTTTTGCGATCGACCCGCCCATGACCCTTTTCACACCTGAGCTGCTCGCCCCCGCCGGCACCCTGAAAAACATGCGTTATGCCTTCGCCTATGGCGCCGACGCGGTGTACGCCGGTCAGCCTCGCTACAGCCTGCGGGTGCGCAACAACGAATTCGATCACGCCAACCTCGCGCTCGGCATTCGCGAGGCCCAGGCCCAGGGCAAGCGCTTTTACGTGGTGGTGAACATCGCCCCGCACAACGCCAAACTCAAAACCTTCCTCAAGGACCTGGAGCCAGTGATTGCCATGGCACCGGACGCGCTGATCATGTCCGACCCGGGCCTGATCATGCTGGTGCGTCGGCACTTCCCGCAGATGCCGATCCACCTGTCGGTGCAAGCCAACACGGTCAACTGGGCGAGTGTCGAGTTCTGGCAGCAACAAGGCTTGAGCCGGATCATCCTGTCGCGGGAACTGTCCCTGGAAGAAATCGCCGAGATCCGCCAGCAAGTGCCCGCCATGGAACTGGAAGTGTTCGTCCACGGCGCGCTGTGCATGGCCTATTCCGGCCGCTGCCTGCTGTCGGGCTACATGAACAAACGCGATGCCAATCAGGGCAGTTGCACCAATGCCTGTCGCTGGAAGTACTCGGCGCAAGAAGCCACGGAAAATCTGCTCGGCGACATCGTGCAAACCTTCCAGCCCGAACCGACGCTGGGGATCGGCGCGCCCACCGATCAGGTATTCCTGTTGCAGGAAGCCAACCGCCCCGACGAACTGATGCCGGCCTTCGAAGACGAACACGGCACCTACATCATGAACGCCAAGGACCTGCGCGCCGTGCAGCACGTCGAGCGCCTGACGCAGATGGGGGTGCATTCGCTGAAAATCGAAGGCCGGACCAAATCTCACTTTTACTGCGCGCGCACCACTCAGGTTTACCGCCGGGCGATCGACGATGCGGTGGCCGGTCGCGACTTCGACCGGGGCCTGATGACCGATCTGGAATCCCTCGCCCAGCGCGGTTACACCGAAGGTTTTCTGCGTCGTCACGTGCATGACGAATACCAGAATTATCAGAACGGCAGCTCAGTGTCGGAGCGACAGCAATTTGTCGGCGAATTGACCGGCGAGCGGCGTGACCGGCTGGCGGAAGTCAAAGTGAAGAACCGCTTTGGCCTGGGCGATCACATGGAACTGATGACGCCCAAGGGAAACTTCCACTTCGATTTGCATCAGTTGCAGAACATCAAAGGCCAGCCCATCGATGTGGCGCCGGGGGATGGGCACACCGTGTACCTGCCGATTCCGGATGCGGTGGATTTGCACTTCGGGTTGTTGATGCGGGATGTGCGCGAGATGTGATCTTCGATCAACACCGCTATCCCCAAAACACCGCAACCTCTGTAGGAGCCGGCTTGCTGGCGATCCATGCGACGCGGTCTGTCAAATGAACCGCGTCGCCTGGATCGCCAGCAAGCCGGCTCCTACAGGGGGGCGCGGTGTTCTTACGTGAACTCCTCGCGCAACATCGCCACAAACGCTTCTCGCGCCGGGTGAACCCCGGCGTTTTCATGCCAGTAAAACAGGTTGTCGATGGCGGTCAGTTCAGGGAACTCATACCCCGCGCACCCCGCGCCTTTGGCGTACTGATCGAACACCCCTTTGGGCACCAGCGCGACCCCCGCCCCCGCGCTGACGCACCCGACAATCGCGCCGTAACTCGCCAGGCTGACAATCGGCAGCGCCTGCCCCTGGCGCAACAACCAATGTTCCAGCGCCGCACGGTAAGGACACCCCTGGGGCCACATGAACACGGTCTTGTCCTGCAAATCGGCGATCTCGCGCACCGGTCCCAACGACGTCGAGGCAATCAGCAGCAGCTCCTCGCGGTACATCGGCGTGCGCTTGAGTTGTGAGCGCTCGACATCCACCGCGACGATTGCGCCGTCGAGCCGGTGGTTGGCGGTGTCATCGAGCAATTGGCCCCAGGTGCCGGTGGTCAGCTCCAGCGCCACCGCCGGATAGCGCTTGTGGAACTTGGCGAGCAAACGCGGCAAGCGACCGGTGGCCGACGATTCGATGGCGCCGATGCGCAACGGGCCGGACGGCTCGGCGGCGGGGTCGACCGCCCGCTTGGCCTCAGCCGTCATGGCGAGAATCTTCGAGGCGTAGGCCAGAAAGGTCTGCCCCGACGGACTGATGCGCAACCCTCTGCCTTCGCGGATAAATAACGCGACGCCCAACTCCGCTTCCAGCGACTTGATCCGTGCCGTGATGTTCGACGGCACGCAATGCAACAGCTCGGCCGCCCGGGCGATGCTGCCGACGTCGGCCACGGTCTTGAACATGCGAATCTGTGCCAGCTCCATACATCACCCAAAGTGAACGGTCAGCGCAGTATAAGTCAGTTGTGGCGAACGGTCCGCGTTCTGATACTCGAAGCATCTGCCCACAGGTGCCCGACCATGCAAGCGCTCTCAACTGCCACCCCTCCCCTCAAAATCATCCTGGCCATGGCCTTCGTCGTCGCGTGCTGGGGCTATTCCCCGACCGGAATTCACATCGGCTTGCAAGCCTATGATCCCGGGCATCTGGCATTGCTGCGGTTTCTGCTGGCGTCGGTGTTCATGGCGCTGGTCGCGGTGTTCAAAGGCATCAGCCTGCCGACCCTTCGCGATTTGCCAATGCTGTTCGGCCTCGGCTTTTTTGCGGTGAGCCTGCATCACGTGGCGATCAATTTTGGTCAGCAAGGGGTCAGCGCCGGTGCGTCCAGCGTGTTGGCGCAATCGACGCCCTTGTTCAGCACGCTGCTGGCGCGCTTCGTGTTCAAAGACCAGGTGAGCGCGTGGCGCTGGGGCTGTGTTTTTCTGGGATTGATCGGTGTGGTGATTGTGGTCGCGGGCGATCGCGGACTGGGCAGCATCGACGCCCATGGCCTGTTGATTCTGCTGGCGGCGGTGTCATGGAGTTTCTACTTCGCGTTGCAGAAACATCACTCCGGGCGTTACGACGGGCTGACACTGGTCTGCTACACGGTGTGGTCGGGGACCGCGTTGTTACTGGTTTATCTGCCGGGGTTGGCGGCACAAGTGGTCAACGCGCCGATGCAGGTGCAACTGGCAGTGCTGACGCTGGGCATTTTTCCGAGCGCGCTCGCCTACCTGGCCTGGGCATTTGTGTTGACTCACGTTGATTTGAGCCGGGCGACGATGACGCTGTATCTGGTGCCGTCGACGGCCATGGCGATTGCTTCGTTTGGCTTGGGGGAACGGCCGACGGTGATGATCGTTGTCGGGGGGACGGTGGTGTTGGTCAGTGTGTTGGCGTTGAATCTGGAGCGGCGGTTGGTGGCGATTCGGGTGGCGGGTGTTTGATTGGAGTTTTGTGGTGATGGGGCTGGCGCCTTCGCCGGCAAGCCGGCTCCTACAGGGGATCGCGGTTCGGATCGGTGCCAGCCGGATTCCGCGAAGGCGGTTAATCGCGATCCGCCAGAAACCGGTCCCGGCTGTTGGTCAGGTGCAGCCACATTGCCGCCCGCGCCGCGTCCGCATCCTGACGCTTGATCGCGTTGAGAATCGCCTCGTGTTCCAGATTGGCCAACTGCCCCAGCTTGCTCAAATCCGCCGCGCCACGTTCAGCCGCATTGACGCGGGTGCGGGGGATCATGGCGCTGCCCAGGTGCTGCATGATTTCCGTGAAGCAGACATTGCCGGTGGCCTCGGCGATCAGCAGATGGAAACGCCTGTCGGCTTCGACGCAGCTGTCGTTGTTGGCGAGCAGGCTTTGATAATCGTCCAGCGCTTCGCGCATCTGTGCCAATTGCGGGTCCGTGCGCCGAATCGCCGCCAGCGCAGCGGCCTGGGTTTCGAGGCCCAGGCGCAATTCAAGAATGCTGCGCACGCCCAGCGCGGTATCGACATTCAGTCGTAGCCCCTGCTCCGGTGCGCGCTCGATGACAAACGTGCCGATGCCGTGCCGGGTTTCCACCAGCCCCGACGCCTGCAACTTCGAGATTGCCTCGCGCACCACGGTGCGACTGACCCCGTGCTCCTGAACGATGCTGTTCTCCGACGGCAGCTTGTCCCCCGGCAGCATCTGGCCGAGCAGGATGCTCTGGGTCAGTTTCGCGACCAGGTCATGGGCCAGGTTGTGAGTGCGCTTGCGGGCAGGCGCGTCGAGGTCATCTTGCATGGCAATCATCCGAAAGCAGGGCTAAGCGGATCGTAGCACTGCGGTCGAACGGTTTCTCAAGAAAACCGCCTCCAACTTGTATGACAACACTCAACAAAATAGACATCCAAGACAAAAACAAAGCATGCAAGCGCCCCTAAACTGAATAAAAAATGACCTTAACCATACTATTTTGTTGAGCATTACCTCTTGCAGGATAAAAAAATGTAGTTGTATGATGTCTAGCAACAACGCCACACCTGCAACACCCCGCATAAAAATAATCAGTGGGAGAAAACCAAGTGAATACATCCGTATCCGGGATGCACGACGGTGCCGATTCGGTCCTGAAGTCCGCCATCTCGAAAGTGAAACGCCACGTTCTGCCGCTGTTCGTCATCATGTTCATCGTCAACTACATCGACCGCGTGAACATCGGCTTCGTCCGCGCCCACATGGAACATGACCTGGGCATTGGTGCTGCCGCCTACGGCCTCGGTGCCGGCCTGTTCTTCATCGGCTACGCGCTGTTCGAAGTCCCCTCCAACATCCTCCTGCAAAAAGTCGGCGCACGAATCTGGCTGACCCGCATCATGCTGACCTGGGGTCTGGTGGCCGCCTGCATGGCGTTCATCCAGAACGAAACCCACTTCTACATCCTGCGATTCCTGTTGGGCGTGGCTGAGGCCGGCTTCTTCCCCGGGGTGATTTATTACTTCACGCGCTGGTTGCCCGGAGTAGAACGCGGCAAGGCCATCGCGATCTTCCTCAGCGGCTCGGCCATTGCCTCGCTGATCTCCGGCCCGTTGTCCGGCCTGCTCCTGCAAATCAGCGGGTTCGGCATGCACGGCTGGCAATGGATGTATTTCATTGAAGGCATGTTCTCGGTCGGGCTGTGCGTATTCGTCTGGTTCTGGCTCGACTCCAAACCCCACGACGCCAAATGGCTGAGCCGCGATGAGCAAGACGCGCTGGTCAAAGCCATCGATGACGAGCAACTGGCCCGCGAAGCCGCGACGCCGATCAAACCGTCGCTGGGCACGCTGCTCAAGGATCGCCAGATCATCCTGTTCTGCCTGATCTACTTCTTCATCCAGCTGACCATTTACGCCGCGACCTTCTGGCTGCCGAGCATCATCAAGAAGATGGGCGACCTCAGCGACGTTCAGGTCGGGCTGTTCAACTCGATCCCGTGGTTGCTGTCGATTGTCGGCATGTACGCCTTCGCATCGCTCTCGACGAAATGGAAACACCAGCAAGCCTGGGTGGCCGCTGCCCTGCTGATCGCTGCGGCGGGGATGTTCATGTCCACCACCGGCGGGCCGGTCTTCGCTTTCGTGGCGATCTGCTTCGCAGCACTGGGTTTCAAATCGGCTTCTTCGCTGTTCTGGCCAATCCCTCAGGCGTACCTGGATGCACGGATCGCCGCTGGCGTGATCGCGCTGATCAACTCCGTGGGCAACCTCGGCGGCTTCGTCGCGCCGACCACTTTCGGCCTGCTGGAACAACACACCGGCTCGATTCAAGGCGGGCTGTACGGCCTCGCCGCGACCTCGATCATCGCCGCGATCATCGTCTTCGCTGCACGCAACACACCGAAAACCGCACCGGCCGTTGCGCTGGGCAAACCAACGCCCAACCACGCCTGATCGCTGCTATTTAAGGACAAGAACATGAACCAACAAGACACCGCAAAAGCCCCGATCATCACCAGCATGCAAGTGGTTCCGGTGGCCGGTCACGATGGCATGCTGCTCAACCTGAGCGGCGCCCATGGCCCGTTTTTCACCCGCAACATCGTGATCCTCAAGGACAACGCCGGGCACACCGGCGTCGGTGAAGTGCCGGGCGGCGAGCGCATTCGCCAGACTCTGGAAGATGCGCGCAGCCTGGTGGTCGGCAGCCCGATCGGCACCTATCAGAGGATTCTCAACCAGGTGCGCCAGACCTTCGCCGACCGCGATGCCGGTGGTCGCGGCTTGCAGACGTTCGACCTGCGCATCACCATTCACGCGGTGACTGGCCTGGAAGCGGCGCTGCTCGATTTGCTCGGCCAGCACCTGGACGTGCCCGTCGCGGCGCTGCTCGGCGAAGGCCAGCAACGCGACGAAGTGAAGATGCTCGGTTATCTGTTTTATGTCGGTGATCGCAACGCCACCGATCTGGCTTACCGCAGCGAACCGGACGCCGACAACGACTGGTTCCGCGTACGTCACGAGAAAGCCATGACCGCCGATTCCGTAGTGCGCCTGGCAGAAGCCGCCCACGCCCGCTACGGGTTCAAGGACTTCAAGCTCAAGGGCGGCGTGCTCAGTGGCGACGAAGAAATCGAAGCGGTCACCGCGCTGGCCGAACGCTTTCCCGACGCGCGCATCACCCTTGATCCGAATGGCGCCTGGTCGCTGAAAGAAGCGATCCGCTTGTGCCGCGATCAGCATCACGTCCTCGCTTATGCCGAAGACCCGTGCGGTGCGGAAAACGGTTATTCAGGCCGGGAAGTCATGGCCGAATTCCGCCGTGCCACGGGCCTGAAAACCGCGACCAACATGATCGCCACCGACTGGCGGGAAATGGGCCACGCGATCCAGTTGCAATCGGTGGACATCCCGCTGGCCGACCCGCATTTCTGGACGATGCAGGGTTCGGTTCGCGTGGCGCAGATGTGCCACGAATGGGGCCTGACCTGGGGCTCGCACTCCAACAACCACTTCGATATTTCCCTGGCGATGTTCACCCACGTCGCAGCTGCCGCACCGGGCGAAATCACCGCCATCGACACCCACTGGATCTGGCAGGACGGCCAGCGCCTGACCAAAGCGCCGCTGCAGATCGTCGACGGTTGCGTGCAAGTGCCGAAGAAACCGGGGCTTGGGGTTGAGCTGGACATGGATCAACTGGCCAAGGCCCATGAGCTGTACAAAGGCATGGGGCTGGGTGCGCGGGATGACAGCGTGGCGATGCAGTTTCTGATTCCGGGGTGGAAATTCGATAACAAGCGGCCGAGCCTGGTGCGTTAAAACCCTAGAGAACACCGCATACCCCTGTAGGAGCAGAGCTTGCTCGCGAAGGCGGCGGCAGATCTTGCATCGACGTGACTGAGAGACCGCCTTCGCGAGCAAGCTCTGCTCCTACAGGGGTATGCGGTGTTCAATCGTTCAACTGTGCTGCCTGCAACAACCACCCCTTGAACGCAGCCATCGCCGACGTTTCGGGCCGCGACTGCAAGCGGGTCAGCCAGTAGCTGCCGGTGGTGATGCCGATGGCGAACGGTTGCTCGATGACTCCCGCCGCCAGTTGCCGGGCGAACATCAACGGCGGCGCCAAGGCCACACCCGCACCTTGCAACGCCGCCTCCATCATCGCCAGCGAGGAATCAAAGACGATGCTGCGAGGCGGCGCGACATGGGCAGGCAGGCCGGTAGCCTGAAACCATTCGGGCCACTCATCCGTGCGATAGGAACGCAGCAACGTTTGCTGCAACAGATCGTCCGGCGTGTGCAGTTGCCGGGCAATCTCGGGCACGCACAACACCGACAACGGCGCTTCGATCAACCTGACCGCTTCAATCCCGTGCCACGCTCCCGCGCCAAAGCGAATCGCGTAATCCAGCCCTTCAGCCGCCACGTCCACTCGATTGTTGTGGGTCGACAGGCGCAAATCTATGAACGGATGTTTCGCCTGAAAGTCCGCCAGTCTCGGCAACAGCCAACCGACCGCAAACGTCCCCACTGCGCCCACCGTCAACACCTCACGAAAATGCCCGCCTTCGAAACGCTCCAGGGTTTCGGCGATTCGATCGAAGGACTCGCGCAGCACCGGCAACAAGGTCTCCCCCTCACTGGTCAGCATCAGCCCGCGTGGCAGGCGTTTGAACAGGGTGACGTTGAGTTGGGCTTCCAGGCTTTTGACCTGATGACTCACCGCGGCTTGCGTGACGCACAACTCCACCGCCGCCCGTGTAAAACTCAGATGACGCGCCGAGGCCTCGAAGGCGCGCAGTGCGTTGAGCGGTAATTGCGGGCGGATCATGCCAACTCCCAAATTTTTCTAATGGCTAAGCCGAGATATTGTCGTTTGTCGAAGCACGGCGAACTGAATAGATTTGGCACGCCCAGCGACGGCCCGATTCATAAACCGCTCGGAGTGTAGCGGGTTTAATCATCAAATCTCATGGACAGTGGCTCAATCATGCACAACTCAACATTCGGCAAGGTCTTATCCTGCAGCGCTTTCGGACTGCTCCTCAATGCAGGTTACTGCGTTGCCGGGAATCAGACGGACGCGCAGATCGAAGCCGCGGTGAATGCCGCGGTTGCCCCGGTCATGCAGCAACAGAACATTCCCGGCATGGCCGTCGCGATCACCGTGGATGGCAAGCAGCATTACTTTAACTACGGCGTGGCCTCGAAGGAAACCGGCACGCCTGTCACCGAAAGCACCCTGTTCGAGATCGGTTCGGTGAGCAAAACCTTCACCGCTACCCTCGCCGCCTACGCCCAGGCCAGCGGCAAACTGTCCCTGTCGGAAAAGGCCAGCCATGTCCTGCCGGCATTGCGCGACAGCGCGTTCGATCACGTCAGCGTGTTGCAACTGGGCACCTACACCGCCGGCGGCCTGCCGCTGCAATTCCCCGACAACGCCGATGCAGCCGACAAGATGCTCGGCTATTTCAAACAGTGGAAACCGGCCTACACCGCCGGCAGCCATCGGCTGTATTCGAACCCGAGCCTGGGATTGTTCGGGTATCTGGCGGCCAACAGCATGGGCCAGCCGTTTGATGAGCTGATGGAAAAGACCGTGCTGCCCAAGCTCGGCTTGAAGCACACCTTCCTCAAGGTGCCGCAGGATCAGATGGCGCTTTACGCTCAGGGTTACAACAAGGAAGACAAACCGGTGCGGGTCGAGCCGGGCGCGCTGGACTCAGAAGCCTATGGCGTAAAAACCAGCGCCTCTGACCTGCTTCGCTACGTCGAGGCGAACATCAAACCGTCTGGCCTTGAAGCGCCGATGCAGCAAGCCATCGCCACGACGCATGCCGGTTACTACACGGTCGGCGACATGACCCAGGGGCTGGGCTGGGAGTTTTACCACTACCCGATCACCCTCGATAAGTTGCTCGCCGGCAACTCGTCGCAAATGGCGATGGAGGCGCACAAAGTCCAGTGGCTGAACCCGCCACAAGCTCAACCGGACAACGTGCTGATCAACAAGACCGGCTCCACCGGTGGCTTCGGTGCGTATGTGGCGTACGTGCCCTCGAAAGACATCGGCATCGTGATCCTCGCCAACAAAAACTACCCGAACCCGGAGCGAGTCAAAATCGCCCATGCGGTGTTGAGCACATTGACTCAATAACCTACGCCCCCCCCCTGTAGGAGCGAGCCTGCTCGCGATTGCGGTGTGTCAGGCGAACGGGGTTTCGAATGTTACGGCCTCATCGCGAGCAAGCTTGCTCCTACAAGGATTGGCGCAGGCAAAAAAATGGGCGACCTGTTGAGGTCGCCCATTTTTGTTAGCGCGTGGCCATCTACGCATTCAATCGTCAGGCATTTCCGGTGGCTTGGCAGGCTTCGCCGGCTTGCCCGGTTTCGCCCCCTTGGTGCCATTAGGCGGTGCGGCTTCAGTGACGGGCGGCGGGGTGGGCACCGTGGCTTCTTTCTCGGTGGACGGCAACTGGTCGACCGTACTGAAAATCGCCTTCAGATCAACCGCGTCCGATTGCTCGAGTTTTTTTTCGCCATCCTTGCCAACCAGAATCACCTTGGTCTTGGCCCCTGCCCCCAACTTGAGCGAACGGATCAAGGCTGCCGTGTCTTGCGGCCCGAGGTCTTTGCCTTCGCGCTGGCCCATCAGGTTGAGGACGGTGTACAGGACCATGTTCCGGTCGGTGAATTCCTTGCGATTGGCCGGCTCATCCAGTGACTTTTTCAGGCTGACCCACGCCGGATCGACCGTGCTCGGCGCGATGACAATCAGCGGCCGGGACCTGCCCTTGTCCATGTCCAGCGGTGAGTCGCCATCGGCGGCGAGCAAGGGGCCGGCGAAAGCCAGCAGGGTTGTCAGGGTCAATGACCTGATGAGCATGCGCATCTCCTTTTGATATCCACGCTCTAATGATTGCGCATCGCGGCGTTCGTTCCGGGGGTCGCACCGCAATTGTGTTTCGCCTTGACCCAAGCTTAGGTCAGGGCGGTCATTGCGCAACAGGCTGAGCTAATCTCAAGACTCGATATACACCTGAACCGCCGTGAGGATCCCGCCATGAGCGCTCAGCTGAATCACACCATCGTCTGGTGCCGAAACAAACAGATATCCGCGTCGTTTCTGGTCGAGATTCTCGGCTTGTCCGCCCCCGAACCCTTCGGGCCGATGTTGATCGTAAAGCTCGAAAACAGCGTGTCGCTGGACTATTACGACAATGACCCGCCGATTGCCTCTCAGCATTATGCGTTTCTGGTCAGCGACGACGATTTCGATGCGGCGTTCGCTCGCCTGCAAGCCAGGCAGCAAGCGTGGTGGGCTGATCCCTGCAAACAGCAGCCGCAACAGATCAACGATTATGGGGGTGGCAGGCGCGTGTATTTCGATGACCCGGACGGGCATCTGCTGGAGATTTTCACCCGGGAATGAATGCGGCCAGCGGCAGACATCAGCAACACAAACAATGCTGCCGGGCATCTTAAGGATCTTCTTGCACCACAAAGGACGTTAGCCGCCTTATCAGCGGTGTCGCAAGTAACACGAATGGCACAATGGTCATCCAGGCAACCAGCCAGGCTTTTAATCCATACGACAGTAACTGGCTGGCCGAAAGGCTTGAAGGGCTGGCTATGGCCGTAGCAATAGCGCAGGTGATTGCGGACTGGATCACCGCAGAAGTTCGCTGGCGAAATCGCCGATGGAGCTTGGGCATTTCCGGTACTCCCAGACGGCTGCGTCGCAAGTGGCGAGCAGCCGGCTTGCATGGACCTTACTTGGCTTGGAGCAATTCAACAGTCTGCGCAGTCGTCAACAGAGCGTTGGCGATGTAACGGAAGTTGATCAGCGCGGCCAGGTAACCATCCCCTTCCGGGGTGGTCGGGCCGGCGGTAGCGTCACGCACCACGGCCACCTCGAAGCCTTGCTCGAGTAATTCACGCAGGTGCGACTCGACGCAAAGGTTGGCTGCCATACCCGCCAGAATAATTTGCGATACACCGTGCTTGCGCAGTTGCAGCGCCAAGTCATTGGTTTCCGGGCCGTAGACCTTGTGTGGCGAAGCGATGATGGTTTTGCCGTCGAGAATGTACGGCTTGAACTCGGGCATGAAGTCCGCACCGGAGTTCTCGAAACCGTCGAGGGTCAACGGGCCCTTGCGATCGAACATGCAGATGCTGTGCATGACCTTTTCCAGCGGCCCGCCGAATTTCCACTCGTGGTCGCACGGATAGTAGTAGTGCGGAGAGACAGCGACCGTGATGCCTGCACCTTTGGCGGCTGCGAACAACTGACCGAGGTGATTGACCACATCGTGCTCGACGATACTCTTGCCAAACACATCCCAACTCACACCCTCAGGGCTGAGGAAATCGATTTGGGGGTCGATGACGACCAGCGCAGTACGGGAAAGGTCAATTTTCATACCTGGATTTGGCAGCGCAGGGCTGGCTGGATCTGCGTAATGTGCGTGGCGTGTTGTGTCGTTGCTCATGCCAATAGACTCCGATCGTGGGTAACAAAGTTGCTCTATGCCATGGCGCCCCTGCGGGCCGTTGCTTACCATCGGCGAGAACTTCATCCTATCCCCACCTTCTGATCCGACTTTGTCAGCACGTACAGAGTCTTTATCTGGTCGTCGCTATCATGGATATCCTGTCCGAATTCTTCGAACGCACGAACCTTCAGGGCAGACTTTTCTTCTCTGGTCGGGTCGATGGCACTCTTGTCCTCGATAAGCCGCCAGGTATGGCGTTCATCCATGTCATCAGCCAGGGCGGTATCGACATGGTTCAGCCTGGGTTACCAAAGATCTCCATTGCCGAGCCCAGCGTGCTGTTCTGTCCGAGCAGTTGCCGGTATCAACTGCGCTCCAATACGATCGAGGGGGCAGAACTGATTTGCGCCTCATTTCAATTTGGGCGAAACACACAACACCCCTTCCCTCTCGGGCTCAAAGAAACCCTGATCTTCCCATTCAGAGAGCTGGAGAATCTCGACCCGGTTATTGGCGCGTTACTCGCCGAGTTTCGGGATCAGGAGGCTGGAAGGACCAAAGCGCTGAATCTGCTGTTGGAATACATATTTGTCCTGATCGTGCGACGCGCCGTTGCAGACGGACTGATATCCAGTGGATTGCTCTATGCCCTGCAGGATGGGCGCCTCGGCGCGGTATTCAACAGCATCCATTCAGTGCCGGATGAGCTTTGGACCGTCGAGAAACTGGCGAGCCTGGCAAACATGTCCAGGTCGAAATTTTCTGCCTGCTTCACTCAGATAATGGGGCAGTCGCCTATGGGGTACGTCACCGCATGGAGGATGAAGGTGGCTCAGGACATGCTTCGTGATGGTGTTCAGATCAAGGTGATCGCCGAGTCGGTCGGTTACAGCTCGCAGGCGTCTTTTTCGAAAAGCTTTCTGAACGTCATTGGTTGCCCTCCAGCCGAGTGGCTGAAACGCGATGCCAGTGCAGAAGCCCCCTTGGTGACCGCACACGTGCAGCCTGCACAAGATTTTCTGGCTTCACAGGCGTAACAGAGCAAGGATCGCCGAACCCAAGCGCAGTCTTTATGACTACTCGACGTGTCATATTGACTCTTTCCAGCCGTTGTATATATGACAACACACAATCATATATTGTTGATATATAACAACAAATAAACTGGCACGATTCATGAAATAGTTTTGGAAATGCCTCCAAAGCAGGAAATCATCATGTCTCGTTCCATCCCCCTCAGTTTTACGCTTTGCCTGTTGCTCTCACCTGTGTGCATGGCCGATCAGGTCGTCCGTGAGGTGCCTGATACCACCGCTGGCAAGGGCGCCGGTGCCGTGACCGGATTGATGGTCGGCGCCGTGGGTGGCCCGATTGGAGCGCTGATCGGTGCCGGCGTCGGATTCTTTGCCGGCAGCGCGGCTCAGGAAGCGGCCGGTCTCACGGAAACTGCTTATGAAGTGAAGGACGCCCAGGGCGAAATCAGCACTGTTCGCTCGCCCAATGCCCGCTTCGAACCAGGTCAACAAGTGACGCGCAAAGGCCCGCGCCTGGTGCGTCAGGACAGTTGATCCAGCCATCACCACGAACTTCTTTTTGGGATCCGGCCATGGGTCGGCTCCTCTTTTTTTTCTCGTTTTCGAGGGTGGACGAGCCGCATCTCGTCTGCCCTTTTTTCTTACACCGCGCTTTATCCTTAAAGGCTGCGGAACACCGTAAACAGCCTCTTGATGATAATCATCGCAATGAATATTCATCGATCTAACGATAGGTATCAGCCGCAAAAGTCGCTTCATCCAAGGCAATGCAAAAAAACAGCAACTTCATAGCCGGCCGTCAGACAAATATGGATAAGCATCTAACACACAAGCACTTTTATTTGCTTTCCTGACCATTCGGCCAACAAAGACAGCAAAAATTATCCTCGTCGTCACGTTTTAAGCATTTCAATTCAACACTACTTTCTTATAAAATTCCCCGCCTTAATGGCCCCTGGCCAGCAACCTCGGAAAAGCGGCTCTCTCTCCCTTGAAAAGAAAAGCCCGGCGACACCTTGTTGCGACTTTTCCTGACATCATCCGGTACAGCTCCGAACACTGAATTCCTTTCGTACAATCATGAACTGCCAGCCAGGCACTTTCTGCCTGGATGCTCCCTTTACTAACGCTTCCCTATCTGTCCGAGACAGAGGAGGATTATTTGCTTCGCAAGCTTGCACTGCCTTATGGTTTGAGGACGATCCTGACGACTGCGCTGGTATTCCAGTGTGCAACTTTAGTCCTCAGCTTATGGTTAGTGAGCAGCAACCAATCGAGCATTGGAACCCTATCAAGTGTCGCTGTCGATCAAGTCGACGCAGTGGCAGAAACTGTTCAACACTTGATGGAGGCACGCCTCTCCCTGTCGCGAGCCAACACCCGCATCGTACTGTTTAATAAAATTCCGCATGAAATGGTGCTACACGCCCGCGCGGAACTGACACTGGCGAATAAATCGTTTGACCGCTTCCTCACACACACAAAGGTTGATGAAGAAAACCACATCCGAGTCCAGGCTTTAAAAGACGTGTATTCACGTTATGTGGAGGTGCTCAATCAATTGGTCAAGTACACGGGCGCTGGCGACGTCCAATGGGCACTCGCTCAGCCGGTACAGGACATTCAAGAGCAACTCCTTCTGGAACAAAAAAACTTCATAAAATACGGAAACAGCATCAGCCAGACTTCACTTCAGTCCATGGGTGACCGATTTAAAATATACATCGCCGCCGCTGCAATGATACTTCTCATGGTATTAGCAACAACATTCTTCCTGCTGTACATCATAAAAAAAGTAGAGAAGAGTCGACTTCTGAAAATTGCCGTCAATCGAACTGACAGTGCAATTATCGTGACCAATCCGGACAGCATAATTACCTATGTAAACGAGGGTTTTGTGCGCATGCTGGGTTATGAAATATCAGACCTGGTGGGGAAAAAACCGGACGAGGTATTTTATGGCCGCCATACGGATCAGGAAGCCGTCCTTTCTTTTAGAAACAGTATCCAGAAAGGACAAAGCCATACCACTGAATTACTGGTCTACAACAAATCAAAGAATCCATTATGGGTACGCGTGGTCGCCAATCCGGTGCTCGACCCACAGGGTGTTCAGCAGGACGTCGTGGCTATTGTGACGGACATCACCGAGGCCAAGATGAATGACGAGTTGCAGTTCAAGGTCCTCAGTGCCATGGCCCGCGAAGAGCCACTTCCCGACATCATGAAGTTGATTTGTCTGGAGATAGGTCGTATCGCTCCTGAAATCGGCGTTTCAATAAGACAATTTGATGAACAGGGCTGCCTTCCACTGGTGGCGGAATTCAACCTGCCGGCCGGGTTGATTCAGTCACTGGAAAGCCTTGCCGAAAGGTCCATCCTGAAAAAAATGGACGTGAAAGAAAGCATGATGCTGAACTTCACTGACCCTGCATCGGACCAGGGCGATTGCATCGATCACAAGCTCTCGCAATCGTTCGGTTTCACGGCCGGCTGGGTTAACACCATTCGCTCCAACAACGGACGTTGTTTAGGCACATTTACCCTTTACTACCGTGAAAATCACCTCCCTGCGGTCCAACATCACCGGCTGCTTGAAACCAGCCTGAAGCTGTGCGCACTCGCCCTCGAGAGGGACAGCTTTATCAACGATATTGAACGACTGGCCTATTATGACAGCCTGACGATGTTGCCCAATCGGCGACTGTTGATGATGAAAGCAAACTCAATGATTGCCAATGCTCAGCGCTCGCAATCATCAATGGCCGTGTTGTTCATCGACATTAATAAGTTCAAGCAAATCAATGACTCACTTGGGCACGCCGCCGGGGATTTGCTTCTGTCTGAAATAGCCAGGAGGCTTCAGGGTTCTGTGAGGGGCAACGACTTTGTCAGCCGGCTTTCAGGAGATGAATTCGTCATTATTCTGTCTCCCTCCAGCGCTGAACAAGCGATTGCCTTTTCAGAAAGAATGCTCAGCAAACTATCGGAACCCATGATGTTGGCCGATGTAAAAATTGCGCCCTCGGCCAGCATTGGTATTGGTATTTATCCAGACCACGGTAACGACATTCACTCGTTGCTTTTGCATGCCGATCAGGCGATGTACAAAGCCAAGTCCGCAGGCCGCCAGGCCATTGAAGTGTTCGACCAGGTGATCAACGATTCAACCAATGACGAACTGACACTGAGCCTGGCTCTCGAGAACGCCCTGGAGTCCAATCAGCTGACGCTGCATTACCAGCCCCAGATAGCGCTCGACGACAACCAGCTTTTTGGTGTCGAGGCACTTGCCCGCTGGTGTCATCCGGAGCTTGGAAATATCCCTCCAAATCGATTCATCCCCTTGGTGCGCGAGGCAGGATTGATGCCCAAGCTCAATCAATGGGTACTCACCGAAGCCTGCTGGCAGATGGCTCAATGGCGCGACTCGGGACTTGCCGTGCCTCGCATGTCGGTAAACATCTTCCCCGTCGCCTTTCGCGACAGAGCCATTATTGATCTCATCCAGTCTCTGCTGACAAAGCATGGGCTCCTACCCTCCTGCTTGACGCTGGAGGTCACGGAAGACTTCATACTGGACGCCACCGACAATGTCATATCGGTCATTACCGAGGTCCGTCAACTAGGCGTCAGCTTATCCATTGACGATTTTGGCACCGGTTACTCCAGCCTGAGCTACTTGCTGCGACTGCCCGTGGATACCATCAAGCTGGACAAGAGTTTTATCGACGATATCGAAAAAAGTGAAAGCGCCCGAACACTGGCGCAGTCGATTGCCGGGATCTGCAAGAGCTTGCAATTGAACATTGTTGCCGAGGGTGTTGAAACCAATGCGCAGCTTGAAATCCTTCGAGGCCAGGGATACCAGATAGCGCAAGGTTATTGTTTCTCGCGCCCTTTGGCCCCACAGGATTTGGCTCAATGGATCCGTGAGAGATTCCTTTCCATCGATGATAGCGAACGCTACCGAATCTCGGCTCCCAAGAGCCTGCTGTGAGATTTCAAGGGATGTCGTACAGAACCTAGAACGCCAGTTTGTAGCCGATCAGCACCAGCATCGTCGCCAGGCACGGGCGCAACACCTCATCCGAGATGCGTCCGGTCAGGTGGCTGCCCAGGTAAATCCCCGGCAGCGAACCGACCAGCAAGTAGCCCAGCACATGCCAATCCATGTTGCCCATGCTCGCATGGCCGAGACCGGCGACCAGGGTCAGCGGTACGGCGTGGGCGATTTCCGTGCCGACGAGGCGGCGGGTAGGCAACAGCGGATACAGGATAAACAGCGCCACGGTGCCCAGGGCGCCCGCGCCGATGGAGGTCAGGGCGACCATGGTGCCGAGGATCAGGCCGGTGATCACGGTCAGCCCATTCAAGCGTTTGCCGCTTGGGTTGTAGGTGCCGCCGGCGCGTTTGTGAGCGAAGTCGAGCAGTCGCTTCTTGAAGAAAATCGCCAGTGCCGTGGCAAACAGGACAAAGCCCAGCGCCTGTTTGATGATGGCGTTCATCGCGTCGGGGGACGTTTGCAAACTGCTCAGGAACCACAACGTCAGCGCCACGGCCGGCACGCTGCCGAGCGTCAGCCAACCGGTAATGGCCCAGTCGATGTTCTTGTTCTTGCGATGTACCAGCACACCACTGGATTTGGTAATCGCGGCGTACAGCAGGTCCGTACCCACCGCAGTCGCCGGATTGATGCCGAACCAAAGCAGGATCGGCGTCATCAGCGAGCCGCCGCCCACGCCGGTCATGCCGACAATGAACCCCACCACCAAACCTGCCACAACCAAACCGAAGTTAACGAAATCCATTAACACGCCCACAAAAACGCATGAAAAAACTGGCCCGCAGCATAGCGATTTTTCTTATAACTACTTATATCGATGCGGTCTATCGTTATTCCTGCACGCGCATTCCCCTGTAGGAGCCGGCTTGCTGGCGATTACGGTGTGCCAGTCAAATCAATGTTGCAGATATACCGCTATCGCCAGCAAGCCGGCTCCTACAAGGTCGGGGTTTACTGGACGGGGAGGAAATTGAGGAACAACAGGCTCTGTGCGTAGTTCAGGCCGATCCGCCGGTAGCGCTCGTCCAGCATCTGGGTCAGCAGGTCCAGGCGCGCGACGATCTTGCCGAACTCCACGGCAAAACTCAGGTTGCTGCCCTCCTCCGAGATCTCGTTGGAAAACAGCAAGGGCTCGCCGTTTTTGTTTTGCCGCTGGCTGAGGATCCAGGTGGCTTTCTCGATGTTGCGCGCGGCGTTGCTGACGAAGACCGGGTTGATCGCATCGGTCATGTAAAACTCCAGCCGATTGCCGTGAGCGGTGACCAGCATGCTGCCGATGGCGTAGATGAAAGCGCCGACCCGGTCGCCGAGGAACTCCGGGCTCATGGCGTAATTCAGCGCCGCCAGATCCTTCTTGCCCCCCAGCGTCGGCAGCGGTTGTTGCTGTTCGATGGCCAGGCGCACCTGTTTGCCGGCGGTGCGGGCGTCGAGGAAGCCGGACTTCTTCAGCTCCTGCGGGTTGCGCAGGTAGAGCTTGCCCATCAGCAGGTAAAGGCTGTCGAGGTTGTCGCGCATCGCCAGGGTGGCCATGCGGTCGACGCTGGTCTGGAGGAATTCCTGGGGCCTGCCTTCACGAAACTGGCTGACGATGTCCCGGCCCTGCTGCTGACTGCAACCGGTCGTGAAGAGCATCGACAGCACGGCGAGCAGCAGGCAATGGCGGCGGATGTGCACAGCGGTGAGGGGTAAAACTCGGGCCATGGGTGCTTGAACTTGGGCATGGGCCGGCGGAGGGGATCGCCGCAGGCTGACCAAGGGTAGAGCCGTGGATTGCGAAAAAGTGCAGAACCTGCAGTCCGCCCTTTCCCAACAAAGTGAAGGGTATCACCAATTAGTCATACTTTTTAATTGCAACACCGCACGATTCAGCTATAAATCCTTCCCTGTCGAATTAACAATCGACATTTAGTATGACTACTTTTAAAAAACAATAAAAAGGAAGGTAACCCATGCTTCACTCCAGATACCCGCACTACGCCCTTGGGCTGTCCCTGATGATCGCCACCCTCACCGCCCAGGCCAATGGTCTGTCCAGCGAACATAAAGCCTTCGGCAAAACCAATGACGGCACAGCCGTCGAACAATACGTGTTGCGTAACAGCCACGGCATGCAGGCCACCGTGATCACCTACGGAGCGACGCTGCAGTCGCTTGCCGTGCCGGACAAAAACGGCAAGCTCGAAGACGTGGTGCTCGGCTTCGACAACGTACAGGGCTATCAGAGCGGCAAGGCCTACTTCGGCGCGACCATCGGGCGCTTCGGTAATCGCCTGGCCAACGGTGCGTTCGAAATCGATGGCAAGCGCTTTCAGGTGCCGCAAAATGACGGCTCGAATTCACTGCACGGCGGCCCGCAGGGTTTTGACAAACATGTCTGGAAAGCCAAACCGGCGAAGGGCAAGGATTCAGTGGGCGTGACGCTGACATACCTGTCGGCGGACGGCGAAATGGGTTTTCCTGGCAACCTGACAACCGAGGTCACCTACAGCCTCAACGAAAACAACGAGCTGCGCATTGAGTACAAGGCCTCCACCGACAAACCGACGGTGTTGAACCTGACCAATCACAGCTACTTCAACCTGGCCGGCGCGGGTAACGGCGATGTGTTGCAACAGGTCGCAACCTTGCACGCCAGTCACTACACGCCGGTCAACGGTAAGTTGATTCCTACCGGCGAGCTGGCTCCGGTGGCCGGTACGCCGATGGACTTCACCCAACCCACCGCCATTGGCAAACACATCAAGGCGGATCATCCGCAGCTGAAATTCGCTGAGCCGAAACAGGGTGGCTTCGATTTCAACTGGGTGCTGGATGCCAAGGGGGACCTCGGCAAACTGGCTGCCGATGTCAGCGACCCGCAGTCCGGGCGTCGTTTGCAGCTCTATACCACTGAGCCTGGCGTGCAGTTCTATACCAGCAACTTCCTTGATGGCTCGGTCAAGGGCAAGGCCGGCAAGACTTACGCACACTGGAGCGCGTTCACTCTGGAAACCCAGCATTACCCGGACGCGCCCAATCAGCCGAACTTCCCGTCTACGCGACTGGATCCGGGCAAGACGTATACCCAGAGTACTGTGTTGAAATTCTCCGCTCGGTAAGACGTTGGGGGGCATCGGCGCTTGGGTGAATATCCATTATTTCGGTGATGGCTGATCGTGGTTTCGCCCTTACGGCGAGTCACTTGGAAGAGCCCCAAGTAACCAAGGGCTCTTGCCCCTTTCGTTCGGTGGCTCGCTAATGCTCGCCATGCCCTCGCTCCGGTCCTGCTCCGTGGGCCCGCCGCCATCGGCCATCCATGGCCGGGGGCGGCTAACCCGGCATCCATGCCGGGTTGCCCACTGCGCAGAACCTCCACTCGGCCTCTCGAGGGGGCGTGTACCTCAAGATCAAAAGCTGAAGGCGAGCTAACGCTCGGCCTGATGAGTGGTGAAAAGCGAAAGCAAACGCGATTCCCTGTAGGAGCGAGGCTTGCCCGCGAAAAGCGTCCGGACGGCGCGTTCATTCAGACAGCCCGCGTTATCGTTGACACCTACAGCCCGGGGAACCCATGGGCTATTCTGCTGCCAACCGAAGTATCGACCGAATGACATCAAGGAGCTTTGCATGCGGACTCTCGAACTGGCCGGCGTCAACGTACCGGTCATCGGCCAGGGCACCTGGCGCATGGGGGAAGATTCTGCTCGACACCACGAGGAAGTCGCCGCGTTGCGCCTGGGCATCGAGTTGGGCATGACCTTGATCGACACCGCAGAAATGTACGGTGAAGGGGGCGCCGAGAAAGTCGTCGGCGAAGCCATTGCCGGCCTGCGCGACAAGGTGTTTCTGGTCAGCAAGGTGTATCCGCACAACGCCAGCCGCAAGGGCATCCCCGAGGCCTGCGAACGCAGTCTGCGGCGGTTGAATACCGACCGCATTGATTTGTACCTGCTGCACTGGCGCGGCCAGTACCCCCTTGAAGAGACCGTTGAGGCATTCGAACGCCTGCGCGAGGCCGGCAAGATCGGCCGTTGGGGCGTGTCCAATTTCGACGTGGATGACCTGCAAGAACTGGCCTCCCCGGCCTGCGCCACCAATCAAGTGCTCTACAACCTTGAGGAGCGTGGAATAGAATTTGATTTACTGCCGTGGAGCCAACAGCATCGTCAGCCATTGATGGCGTACTGTCCCATCGGCCAGGGCGGGAGCTTGCTCGCTCACCCGACACTCAAGCAGGTGGCCGCCCGTCACGCGGCGACACCGGCCCAGGTAGCCTTGGCATGGATTCTGCGGCAGGATGGAGTCATTGCCATCCCCAAGGCGGTCCGACCTGAGCATGTGCAACTGAATGCGCATGCCGCGCAATTGAAGCTTGTAGCCGGGGATCTGGAGGCGCTGGACCACGCGTTTCACGCGCCACAACGCAAACAGCGACTGGCCATGGTCTGAGCCATCGCGGTTCTGTCAGAGGGCTTCTCATGAGAAGCACCGATCAGCTCGACGTCTTTGATCTGCAACGCTTTCTACGGGCGCAGGACCCGGTATTCGAACGGGTGAAAAACGAGCTCGTTGCGGGCCGCAAGCGCAGTCACTGGATGTGGTTCATCTTTCCGCAATTCATCGGCCTGGGCGGCAGCGATATGTCGCAACGATATGCCATTCACTCGGGCGAGGAGGCTTCGGCGTACCTCAAGCATGCCCTGCTGGGCTCACGGCTGCGCACCTGCACGCAGTTGGTGCTGGATATTCCGGAACGCTCCATCATCGAAATTTTCGGCCATCCGGACAATCTGAAATTCCGCTCGTCGATGACCCTGTTCGCGCAGTTCGCCCCGGATGACAGCCTGTTCCAGCAAGCGCTGATGCGGCACTTCCATGGGATTCCGGATGACTGGACGTTATCGCTGCTGGACTCAAAACAGGCCCAACTGCCCCCCAATCAGGGTTGAGAAATCGTCATCCACGAACGGCAGAATCGCATCCGCCACCGGTTGCAGTTGCCGGGTGACGTAGTGGTCGTAATCGATCGGCGCGCTACGGATCTCCAGCGGCTCGGGCCCGGCGACGGTGATCACGTAGCTGATCCAGCCGCCGTTCTGGTATTGCCGCGGACGGCCCTGTTGATCGTTGTAGTCGTCGGCGATCCGCGCCGCGCGAACATGCGGCGGCACGTTGCGTTCATAGTCATCCAGGGTCCGGCGCAAGCGCTTGCGGTAGATCAGGCGATCATCGAACTCGCCCGCCAGGGTCTTGCGCACGTACTCGCGGACATAATCCTGATAGGGCTGGCGATGGAAGATCCGCGTGTACAGCTCTTGCTGGAATTGCCGGGCCAGCAGCGACCAGTCGGTGCGCACGGTTTCCAGCCCCTTGTAGACCATCTCGTCAGTGCCGTCGTCACGCGTGACCAGCCCGGCATAACGCTTCTTGCTGCCCTCCTCGGCGCCGCGAATGGTCGGCATCAGAAAGCGCTTGTAGTGGGTTTCGAACTGTAACTCCAACGCGCTCTGCAGCCCGTACTCCTCTTGCACATGCACGCGCCACCATTGATTGACGTGATCCACCAGCGCGTGGCCGATCTGCGCCGCTTCCTGCTGACCGTGGGCGCGGCGCAGCCAGACAAACGTCGAGTCGGTATCGCCATAGATCACTGTGTGCCCCTGGGCTTCGATCAACTGGCGGGTACGCAGCATGATTTCGTGCCCGCGCAACGTGATCGACGAGGCCAGACGCGTATCGAAGAAACGGCAACCGCTGGAGCCGAGCACGCCGTAGAAGGCGTTCATGATGATCTTCAGCGCCTGGGACAACGGTGCGTTGTGTTCGCGCTTGGCGGTTTCGCGGCCCTCGGCGACCCGCGCGACAATGGCCGGCAGGCAGTGCCGGGTTCTGGAAAAACGCGCCCCGCGAAAACCGGGCACGGACTCGCTGTCCTCGGGATGCTTGAGCCCTTCGATCAGGCCCACCGGGTCGATGAGGAAGGTGCGGATGATCGATGGATAGAGGCTTTTGTAGTCGAGCACCAGCACCGATTCGTACAGGCCCGGCTGCGAGTCCATGACAAATCCGCCGGGGCTGGCCTGTGCAGGTTTGCTGCCGAGGTTGGGCGCAACGAAACCCTGGCGGTGCATCAGCGGCATGTACAGGTGCGTGAAGGCCGCCACCGAACCACCGCTGCGATCCGCCGGCAAACCGGTCACGCTGGCCCGCTCCAGCAGGAAAGTGAGCAATTGGGTCTTGGCGAAAATCCGCGTGACCAGTTCGCAGTCCTTGAGGTTGTAAGTGGCGAGCGCCGGTTTGTCCTCGGCGAACATGCGGTTGATTTCGTCCATGCGCTGGTACGGCGTGCTGATCGCCTTGCCTTCGCCGAGCAGGGTTTGCGCGACGTTTTCCAGGCTGAACGATGGAAAACTCCAGGTCGCCGAACGCAGGGATTCGATGCCGTCGATGATCAATCGCCCGGCGGCCGAGGCGAAGTAATGGTTGCGGCTGCCGTGCTCGCGCCACTGCATTTCCTCACCGCCGCGCCCCAGTTTCAGCGGCACCGCCAGGCGTCGGGCGTGTTCGTGTAGCACGCGCAAATCGAACTGCACGACGTTCCAGCCAATGATCGCGTCAGGGTCGTGCCGGGCGAACCATTCGTTGAGCTTTTTCAGCAGCAGGGTGCGCGACTCGCAATACTCGAGCTGGAAGTCGACCTTGCTGTCGTCGCCGTTGGGCGGGCCGAGCATGTACACCTGACGCTCGCCGCAGCCTTCCAGCGCGATGGAATACAGATCGCCCTGAGCGGTGGTTTCAATGTCCAGGGACACCAGCCTGAGCGTCGGTCGATAGTCGGGATCGGGTTTCATCTGCGCGTCGAGCAGCAGGCCTTCGGCATCGGGAGTGCCACCGAAGATCACCGGCGCGGTGATGAAGCGCTCCATCATGTAGCGTTCCGGTGGGCGTACGTCAGCCTCGAACATCTCGACGCCGGCCTTGCGCAACGCGGTTTCCAGGCGCATCAGCTGACCGTGTTGCTGGCAATACAGACCGAGCACCGGGCGATGCTCGAAATCCAGCAGGGCCAGGGGTTTGAGCTCGACGTTTTTTTCGCCGTGCAGCACCTGTTCAGCCTGCTCGCGCTGCTCGGCGGGGATGAACGCCACCGACGGTTGATGCGGCAGGCGAATACGCTGGGGACCGGTGTCGGTCGCCAGCCAGAACTCGACTTCCGTACCGGCCGGGGTATCGCGCCAATGCCGGGTCAGGACGAAGCCCCGCTGTAAATCCACCACTGCAACCTCACCTCTGATTCAGAGCGCAATTCTACGCGGCATTCCCGCCAATAGCAGTGAACGCCTGCTCTGGAATGCGATCCCTTGTAGGAGCTGGCTTGCCAGCGATGGACTCCAACCCACCGCGTTTAACCAGTCAGCACGCGTTATCGTTGACGACCATCGCTGGCAAGCCAGCTCCTACAGGTCGGTGGTGTGTTCGAAAATGTGAGGTTTATCGAAGAAAAACCGCTGAATGACGTTTTTTGCGCGTTATCTGCCGTTTTCTGCCTTGCCCTCGGCGCTCGGGTCTACGATTCTTCAAGAACAACGACAACACCCGAGAAGCCACCATGAAAACCGTCGCCCAACTGCTCAAGTTGAAAGATCAGAAAAATCAGGAAGTGCACCAGATCAAACCCGATCACATGGTGCTCGAAGCACTGATGAAGATGGCCGAGAAGAACGTCGGTGCCTTGCTGGTGGTAGAGAATGACGAAGTGCTGGGCATCATCAGTGAACGTGATTACGCACGCAAACTGGTGCTGCATGGCCGCTCTTCCGTGGGCACGCCGGTGCGCGACATCATGGTGTCGCCCGTCATCACCGTAGACACCCATCAAACCGTCGATACGTGCCTGGGCATCATGTCCGACAGGCGCCTGCGCCACCTGCCGGTGGTGGAGAACGGCAAGTTGATCGGCTTGCTGTCGATCGGCGACCTGGTCAAGGAAGCGATTGCGGAACAGGCAGAACTGATCCGCCAGCTGGAGCAGTACATTCGCGGCGAGTAATGCGAGCCCTGTAGGAGCGAGGCTTGCCCGCGAAAGCGCCGACTCAGTCAATGAACGTGTCGCCTGACCCAACGCCTTCGCGGGCAAGCCTCGCTCCTACAGGGGATTGCGGTGTTCAGGACGGCCAATGCCGCGCAAAGACCGGTGCCAACGTCGGATGCCGGTCGATTCGCTCAAGCCAGGCGAAAAAACCGGGCCGGGCACTGCGCAAATGCTCCCGGGTGCCCGCCCACCGCGAGATCACCGCCGCCAATACATCCAGCGCGCCGGGCGTCTCATCGCCCAGGTACAACTCGCCCGAGAACTGATCGGCAAACACCTCCCAACTCCAGTGCAACCGTTCGCGAGCGCCGGCCATGAGGTTGTCACGCGAGGGTTTGTCCGCCACGAGCAGCCAGCGCTCGGGGTAATCGATGATGCCGATCGCCGCATAACAATTGGTGACGATGTACACCAGCCCCCGGATCGCCTGATCGCGCTCGGCGGCGTCTTTCGGCAGCAGTTTCGACTTGGGAAACGTCAACCCGAGATGAATCAAGATCGCCGCACTTTCGGTGAGAACGCTGCCGTCAGGCAGTTGCAGGGTCGGAATCTGCTTCAGCGGGTTGATCTTCTCCAACGCGTGGGCCGCCTCGGTGGATAACTCGACGTCGATGAAGCGGTAAGGAATCTCGCACAGCTCCAACGCAGCTTCGATGGCAGCGGCGCCGGAGTTCTGGTGTCCGTATAGCTGATACATATCGCGCTCCTGGCGAGACGAACAGGTAGTCGGTAGACGAGCGGGCAAAGGTCACGTTCCCTGCCATTTGGCGGATCTATGCAGGTAAGATGCGCGATCCCGGGGCACTCTTCCAATACCCCCGCAGCACACTTCTAGGAAAGAACATGCGCCAACAGGATGGCCAACGCGCCGCACTTTTTCGTACCGTCGGTTTCATTCTGGCCTGCCTGGCGCTAAGTGCCTGCTCGCCAAGCGACCACTCGTCATCGGCCAGTCTAGCCGGTGAACAAGGGCGTGGCGGGGCCATGCTCGCCTATGAACACGAATTGCAGCTGTTGCTGCCCCAGGCGGAAATCGCCCCGCGTTTGCAGGCCACCCGTGAGGCGTGCGAAACCGCACGCTTCGGCGCCTGCAACGTCTTGCGCATCGAGCAAGGCGCCGGCCGCGCCGACATCACCTTGCGCATTGCTCCTGCCGGCGTCGAGCCGTTGGTGGCGATGGCCGCCGAGGGTGGCGAACTGGGTCAGCGGATCACCAGCGCCGAAGACCTCGCCGATGCCGTGGACGACACCCGCCGACGCCAGGAACGACTCAAGGCTCAGCAGCAACGCCTGGATGAACTGGCGACCCGCAAAGACATCAGCGTCACCGATCTGATAACCCTGAGCAAAGAGCAGGCCGGGATCGAAAACGATCTACAAGCCTTGGCGCAGATTGCCGCCGGGCACCAGCGGCGTCTGGACACCAATCGGGTCACGTTGTCGTTCCTGCCGACCGGCGCCAGCAGTCGCTCGTCGCACTTGAGCCAGGCGTTCAGCAACTTGCTCGACAACCTGGCCGAAGGCGCCGCCGATGCACTGGAAAAAACCAGTTACGCCCTGCCCTTCCTGATCCTCGCGTTCCCGCTGTTCATGCTGTGGGTCTGGTTGTGGCGCAAGTTCGTTCGGCGTCGGACCTGAGCCGGGCGTCAACCGCGCTCCGCCTGCCGACAACTGAACCATCACGCCTACGCACGGGGATTCAGCTGTTCCATCACTGCCGTCGATGTTCACCATCACGTCAATGAAGTTCTCATAAAAATTGTGCGGCGTACCATCAGCTCCATACCAAACAACTACACCCCGGAGCACACCACCATGAAACGCCAACTCTTCCTCAGCATCGCTTTCTCGGTTTTTGCAGTTAACGCTTTTGCCGCTTCGTCCGCTCACCCGGTTGTCGCTGAAGGCGGCTCGGATCGTTTGATCGAAAATCGTGTGGCCGAAGGTGGTTCGGATCGTTTGATCGAAAATCGTGTGGCCGAAGGTGGTTCCGACCGTCTGATCGAGAATCGCGTCGCCGAAGGTGGTTCCGACCGTCTGATCGAAAACCGTGTCGCTGAAGGCGGCTCGGATCGGTTGATTGAAAGCCGTGTGGCTGAGGGTGGTTCGGATCGTTTGATCGAAAATCGTGTGGCCGAAGGTGGTTCCGACCGTCTGATCGAAAACCGCGTCGCCGAAGGTGGTTCTGACCGTCTGATCGAAAACCGCGTTGCCGAAGGTGGTTCCGACCGTCTGATCGAAAGCCGCGCTGTATGAATGAATGGTTTTGCAGCAACACTCGACAAAAAACCCGGCCTCACCCGCCGGGTTTTTTTATGCATTTTTTGAGATCGGTCACTTCCCCGCCAGCGCCATGCAGCGCTGATAACGCTCGTCGACCCGCTTGGCAAACCACGCCGTGGTGAGTTTTCGGGTGATTTTCGGGCTCTGCAACGCAATCCCCGGCAATACCGCTCGCGGCAATGAACGGCCTTCGGCCTTCTCGGCCAATTCGAAAACCCGCTGATACAACGTGCTGTCCTCGAACTCGAGGCTTTTGCCCTTCTCCAGTTGATCCCGAATCGTCGGATTGCGCATGCCCAGTTGCTTGCCGAGGGTGCGCACGGCCAGTTCCGTGGTGCCGGGCATGATCGAGTCGTAGCGCACCAGATCACCGTCCAGCGCCAGAGGAATCCCCGAAGCACGGCTCACCGCATTCTGAAATGCGGCGTTTCGACTGGCGTACCAACCGGCGTTGAAATCGGCGAAGCGGTACAGCGGCTGCTTGTAGCTCACCGGATAACCGAGCAAGTGGGCGATGCCGAAATACATACCGCCGCGACGGCTGAACACTTCATGCCGAATCGAGCCGTCCACCGGGTACGGATAACCCCGCGCCTGCTGCTCGGCGAAGTCGATGCTGACCTGCATCGGCCCACCGGTGTGCACCGGATTGAAACCACCGAACAGCGTGCGGCCCATGGGCACCCTGCCGATGAAATCATCGAAGATCGCGCTCAATTCCTTTTCACTGCGCGCAGCATTCAATCGGTCGCTGTAGCTTTTGCCGGTGCTGGAACGTATTTGCAGCGCACCGCTCACCAGCAGGCCGGGGATGTGGGCTTTGGCGGCACGGCGGTCGATTTCCTCTCGAGCGATCTTGCCCAGGCCCGGCACCGGCGGGTCCGATTGAAAGGTCGACTCCTGCTCGGTGACTGCCAGTACGGAACACAGATTTTGCGTAGAGGGATAAATGTTCTGCGCAGCAAACGCCGCGTAGATGTCCGTGGCCCAGCCTTGGCGATCAACGGTTTTCGCCGGCAGCAGGCGCACGATCTCGGCCTTGACCTCCTTGGGTGTGCGGGCCGGGGCTTCCTGGGTGCGCTGAGTTCCGCAACCGGCCAGCACCAACAGCGCCGCGACGCTCGTGATCAATCGATTGGCTTGCATGGCGCTCCATCAGATCCGTTGAACCGGGTTAACCATACGATCAATCGCATGGCGCAGGCTATGACTGTGCCGGCGACACACTGTTCCCGGCACAGACACATTGAACGGTGGGAGCCGGCTTGCTGGCGATGGGAGCACCGAGGTGCATCAAGATGAGCGCGTTATCGTTCATCGCCAGCAAGCCGGCGCCTACAGGGTCTTTTTCCGTTGGGCGGGCTGTCTGACGGCCCTCTTCGGCTGAACCATACTTGAGCCAAGACGCCAGGGGAGAACAGGCGCATGAACCGTAGCGACGTATTGATCATCGGCGCCGGCCCCACCGGTCTGGTGCTCGCGCTGTGGCTGAGCAAACTGGGGATCCGCGTGCGGATTATCGACAAGACCTCGGCCCCCGGCACCACTTCACGGGCGTTGGCCGTGCAGGCGCGCACACTGGAACTGTATCGCCAGCTCGACCTCAACGAGGCCGTGATACACAAAGGGCATCGCGTGGCGGCGGCCAACTTCTGGGTCAAGGGCGAACCCGTGGCGCGCTTACCGTTGGGCCGGATTGGCGAGGGCCTGACGCCATACGCGTTCCTGGAAATATTCCCCCAGGACGAGCACGAACAATTGCTGATTGAACGCCTGGAAACCTTTGGCATCCGGGTCGAGCGCAACACCGAGCTGGAGAGTTTCGAGGAAACCGGCGATGGCATCACCGCGCGGCTGCGCCTGCCCGATGGTCAAGAGGAAACCTGTCAGGCCTGTTACCTCGCCGGTTGCGACGGTGCCCGCTCGCGGGTGCGCAAAACCCTCGACACCGGATTTCCCGGCGGCACCTACCAGCAGATTTTCTACGTGGCCGACGTGCAGGCCAGCGGGCCGGCGCTCAATGGCGAGCTGCACCTGGACCTCGATGAAGCGGACTTTCTCGCGGTGTTTCCCCTCGCCGGCGAAGGTCGCGCGCGGTTGATCGGCACCGTTCGCGACGAACGCGCCGAGCACGTGGAAACCCTGCGATTCGAAGACGTCAGCACCCGCGCCATCGAACACTTGAAAGTGCAGATCGAGCAGGTGAACTGGTTCTCTACCTACCGTGTGCATCATCGGGTGGCCGATCACTTTCGCAGCGGTCGCGCGTTTCTATTGGGCGACGCGGCCCATGTCCACAGCCCGGCGGGCGGCCAGGGCATGAACACCGGCATCGGCGATGCCATCAACCTCGCCTGGAAACTCGCGGCCGTGTTGAGCGGCGGTGCTGCCCCGCATCTGCTCGACACATATGAAACCGAGCGCATCGCCTTTGCCCGCAAACTGGTCGCCACCACCGACCGGGTATTCAGTTTTGTCACCGCCGAAGGACGCATGGCGGATTTGTTGCGTACCCGTCTGGCGCCGTTCCTGCTGCCGAAAATGGCTTCGTTCGAGGCCTCCCGGGAATTCCTGTTTCGTACGGTGTCGCAGATCACCCTCAATTATCGTGGAATGCCATTGAGCACCGGCGTCGCCGGGCACGTTCACGGTGGCGACCGCTTGCCGTGGGCGCATGATGGTGAAGGGGATAACTTCGGGCCGCTGAAGTGCCCGAACTGGCAGGTGCATGTGTACGGCGATACCAGCGACGAAATGATTGCCTGGTGCAATGAACATCACTTGCCGTTGCATGTGTTTGACTGGCGACCGGCGTTTGAAACATCCGGCCTTGGGCGCAACGGGTTTTATTTGTTGCGGCCGGATACTTATGTGGCGGTGGCAGAGTCGTGCTCGGATCCGAAGGTGATCGAACGGTACTTCCGGGATCGCGGGATACGGCCGTATTTTGGGGCTCGCGGCTAAACACAAATCCAAATGTGGGAGCGGGCTTGCTCGCGAAAGCGTCGTGTCAGTCAACATAGACGTTGAATG
>NZ_JAHBDD010000047.1:0-32128 GCF_019956155.1 Pseudomonas sp. BF-RE-22
GCTTGCTGGCGATGGCGGTGGGTCAGTCGACATGATTATTGTCTGAACGGACGCCATCGCCAGCAAGCCGGCTCCTACAGGGTTACGTGTACGGCATGAAGACTGTGCTGTGCATTATGGCCAAGTGCGGGGGGATCAGTCTGCTTATTATTGTCAACCCATACGGGACAGTATTTCAATTTTCATCTACTTATTGCACCACAGGATAAACATTAACCTTCTCCTCACTCGGACGAATCAACGTCCCCACAGGAGATTTCATCATGCTGACCCTTCGCAAAGCTTCCGATCGCGGCTTGGCCAATCATGGTTGGTTGAAGTCGTTCCATACCTTTTCCTTCGCCAACTACCGCAACCCGAAAGAGCAGGGTTTTTCCGACCTGCTGGTGATCAACGATGACCGCGTCGCGGCCGGCAAAGGCTTTGGCCAGCACCCGCACCGTGACATGGAGATTTTCTCCTACGTGCTTGAAGGTGCCCTGGAACACAAGGACACCCTGGGCACCGGTTCGGTGATCCGCCCCGGTGACGTGCAACTGATGAGTGCCGGCAGCGGCGTGGCACACAGCGAGTACAACCACTCGGCGACCCGTGGCGTGCACTTCCTGCAAATCTGGATCGTGCCGGACGTCAGCGGCGCCAAACCGCGCTATCAGCAAGAGCATTTCAATACACAGAAGAAACGCGGGCGTCTGCAACTGATCATCTCCCCCGAGGGGAAAAACGGTTCGTTGAAGGTGCGCCAGGATGCGCGGGTGTATGCCGGCCTGATCGATGGCAAGGAAAGCGCCACGCTGGAACTGGCCGCCAATCGTTATGCCTACGTGCATGTGGCGCGCGGCAGCGTCGAACTCAACGGCCTGCAATTGCAGGAAGGCGATGGCGTGCGGGTTCGCGATGAACAGTTGCTGACCCTGAGCAACGGCGCGGATGCCGAAGTGCTGGTGTTTGACCTGCGTCCTCAGGAATTGCCTGAAATGCCGTAATCCGGTGTGAAGTAATCGCCACCTCGCTGCGCTCGACAGCTCCTACAGGTACACGCAAATCCCTGTAGGAGCTGTCGAGCGCAGTGAGGTGGCGATCTTTCAGCCGTCACTCCCCTGTCCCCGCAAACCCCGCCACAATCTCATCGATCACCACCCGCACCCTCGCGGTATGCCGCAAGTCCGCGTGCGTCACCAGCCATATGTCATACGGCACCGGCCGTGTGCGTTCCGGCCATAGCCTGACCAGCCCGTCGCGCTCCCCCATGTACACCGGAATTTCCCCCAGCCCGATCCCCGCCGCAATCGCGCGGCGCACCAGCAGACTGGAACTCAGGCTCGAAACGATGCGCCCGCGCCCCAACGGTTCCGAGACCAGCGTGATGTCTTTATTGCTCTGCAAATACGGCTGGTACACCACCAGATCATGCCCCTCGAACGCCGAACCCGGTGCCGGCACACCGTGGGTGTCCACATACTCCCGGGAGGCAAACAGGCCCACCGGCCAACGCGCGATGCGTCGGGCGATCAGGTCCGGATTGTCTGGCCGGGTGTTGCGCACGGCGATGTCGGCTTCGCGTTTCGACAGGCTCAAAATCTGCGTCGAAGCGTCCAGTTGCACGCGCACGTCGGGGTGCTGTGCATGCAGGCGGGCAATCGCCGGGATCAGGAAGTCGATGGCCATGGAGTCCGTGGTGCTGACCCGAACGATACCGGTCAGCCGGTCGTCGAGCCCTTGAATCTGGCGCTGCATCTCCAGCGCGGAGTGCTCCATTTTCTCCACGGCTTTCAACGCTGCTTCACCGACGGCTGTCAGCGCGTATCCCTCCGAAGTGCGCAGAAACAGCGTCGCACTCAAGGACTTCTCCAGTGCCGTGATCCGCCTCCCGACGGTGGCCTGATCGACCCCCAGCACCCGCGCCGCGCCACGCAACGTCGATTCCCGGCATACGGCCAAAAACACCCTGGCGTCATCCCAATTCATAGGTTTCTCCACTGCTGCATATACGCATCACCATAACGCAAAATCGCTGCGTTATTGCATCAATGAATCTGGATAAGCTGGGCACCATAGATAAACCTGGAGGACGGCTCCCATGCCCAGCACATCAACCCCCCCGCGCAGCGCCATCTGGCTGCCGATTTTCGCCGGCCTCTGCGCCAGCCTGGTCAGCATCGGCCTGGCGCGGTTCGCCTACACGCCGTTGATTCCCTCATTGATCCAGGCGCACTGGTTTTCTGCCAGCGACGTGGTGTACCTAGGCGCCGCCAATCTGGTGGGTTACCTGATTGGCGCGCTGATCGGCCATCCGCTGGCCCGTCGGACCTCCAACAAAAGCGCCCTGCGCCTGATGATGCTGGCGGTGACGCTGTCGTTTTTCGCGTGTGGCTTTCCGTTGTCGGTGAGCTGGTTCTTCGGCTGGCGCTTGCTGTCGGGCGTCGCTGGCGGCGCGATCATGGTGTTGGTGGCCGCGACCGTGCTGCCGCATGTGCCGGCCTCCCGCCGAGGGCTGGCCAGTGGTGCGATTTTCCTGGGCATCGGTTTGGGTATCGCCGGCTCCGGGACGATTGTGCCGCCGCTGTTGAGCCTGGGTTTGCAGAACACCTGGTTCGGTCTCGGCGCGCTGGCATTGGTGCTGACCGTCGCCAGTTGGTTCGGTTGGCCGTCAGCCACGCATGCGGCCACCGCGGCACCGTCCGCTGAACCCTCGACGATGCCGACTGACCCGAACGTTTACCTGCTGTTCGCCCAATACGCGTTCATGGCTGCCGGGCTCGTGCCCGCCATGGTGTTCCTGGTGGATTACGTTGCCCGCGGGCTTGGGGCTGGCGCGCACATTGGCGCTCTTATCTGGGTGATGTACGGCCTCGGCGCGATTATCGGGCCGGTGAGTTACGGTTTTCTGGCTGACAAACTGGGCGCACGGCTGAGCATTCGCCTGGTGCTGGTGGTGCAGGCAGTTGCGGTCGGTTTACTGTCGATTTCAAGTGCTTTCACTGCGCTGGCCTTGCTGGCGGTGATCCTCGGCTCGTTCCCGCCGGGTATCGTGCCGCTGGCATTGGCCCGGGTTCACGAACTGATCCCGAACCATCATCAACAGCAGATTGCCTGGAGTCGCGCCACCGTGTCGTTCGCCACGTTCCAGGCGATTGCCGGGTTTGCATATTCGGCGTTGTTCAACGCCAGCGGCGGGCATCACGCGCTGTTGTTCATCCTCGCAGCGGGCGCCATTGTCATAGCCCTGCTGCTGGAACAGGGCATGCGCTTGCTGAATCGTCGCGGCCGGCGGCAACCTGTATTGAGCTGAGTCACCGACGGCTTGATGTGGTCCCACTTACTGAACATTTCCAGACAGGACACTCACATGAATCTGCCCCACACCATGACCCTGATCGAAATCACCGAACCCGGCGGCCCGGAGGTATTAAAGCCACGCCAGGCGTCAGTACCAACCCCGGGGCCGGGCGAAGTGCTGATTCGCGTGCACGCTGCCGGGGTTAATCGCCCCGACGTGATTCAGCGTGCCGGCAAGTACCCGATGAAACCCGGCATGAGCCCGATTCCGGGCCTGGAAGTGGCCGGTGAAGTGGTGGCGGTCGGTAAAGGTGTCAGCGAATTTATCGTCGGCGACAACGTCTGCGCGCTGACCAACGGCGGCGGTTACGCACAATACTGCGTCGCGCCGGCCGGCCAGACGCTGCCGATTCCTCAAGGCATGGATTGGGTGCACGCGGCGGCGGTCCCGGAAACCTTCTTCACCGTGTGGGCCAACCTGTTTGACATGGGCGGCGCTGCCAAAGGTCAGCGCGCATTGATCCATGGCGGCACCAGCGGCATCGGCACGACCGCGTTGATGCTGTGTCGCGAATTCGGCGTCAAGGCCTTCGCCACGGCGGGCAGTGAGGAAAAGTGCGCGGCGATCCGTACGTTGGGCGCCGAAGCGATCAACTATCGCGATCAGGATTTCGCCCAGGTCATCCAGGAAAAAACCGCCGGCAAAGGCGTCAATGTCATCCTCGATATCATGGGCGGCTCGTACCTGAATTCGAACATCGCGGCGCTGGGCATGGAAGGTCGACTGGTGATGCTGGGCTTTCTCGGCGGCGCCCACGCCAAGGACGTCGACCTGTTGGCGATCATGAGCAAACGCGCCATCGTGACGGGCTCGTTGCTGCGCCCACGCACCGTGGAAGAAAAAGCCTCGATTGCCGAGCAGTTGCGCGAATACGTGTGGCCGGTGCTCGCTGCCGGGCGTTGCCTGCCGATGATCGACAAGGTTTATTCGTTGGCCGAGGCGGCACAGGCGCATGCGCGGATGGAAGGTGGCGAGCACATTGGCAAGATTGTGTTGCGGGTGGATTGATCTGCAATTGTGGCGCCCCCTCTGTAGGAGCAAGCTTGCTCGCGATAGCGGTGTGTCAGTCGACAGCATTGCTTAATGTGCCACCGTCATCGCGAGCAAGCTTGCTCCTACAAGAAGGGTTGGTGAACGGCTGTCGAAAATGTTCCCCCCGCCGACACGCTTCTGTTAAAAACCGGACTTCAGTTTTTTACCGACGGACCATCCGATGCCCTCCTCCCCGCTCACACGTCTGCGCCGACGCTGGCTGCCCTTGCTGTGCATGGCCGCGCTGATTGTCGGTCTGCCGGTGAGTTGCGGCGTGCTTGAGCACACCGAGCGCGAGCTGCTGTTTCGTATCGAGCCGGGCACGGCGGGCTGGTATCGCGGTTTGCCGAAGGACGTTCAAGAATTCGACATCCAGCCCGCCAGTTTCAAGAACGGGCAAAACCTGCATGCCTGGTGGTGGCCGGCGGCTCGTCGTGATGCGCCTTCGATCCTCTATTTGCACGGTGTGCGCTGGAACCTCACCGGCCAGGCGTTTCGCATCGAACAATTGCGCGCCATGGGCTATTCCGTCCTGGCGATCGACTACCGCGGGTTTGGTCAGAGCAAAGGCGATCTGCCGTCGGAAGCCAGTGTGTATGAAGACGCACGAGCTGCCTGGGAACGCTTCACAACGATGCAACCGGACGCCAGCAAGCGCCTGATCTATGGCCATTCCCTCGGCGGTGCGGTAGCCATCGACCTCGCGTCAGACCTGGCCGCACAGGCGAAAAAGAACCATGTCGCCGTCCCGGTGCGCGGTCTGGTGATCGAGTCCACGTTCACGTCACTGGGCGATGCCGTGGCCCAAGTGGCCGAAAGTAACCTGCCGGTGAAATGGCTGCCGGTGCGCTGGCTGCTGTCGCAGAAATTCGATTCCATCGACAAGATCGTCGACATCGACATGCCGCTGCTGGTCGTGCATGGCCTGGCTGATACATTCATGCCGTCGCGCTTCAGCCAGCAGTTGTTCAACGCCGCCAGCGAGCCCAAGCGCCTGTTGTTGGTGCCGGGCGGTACGCACAACAACAGCATGAGTTTGGGCGGCACCCAGTATCGCCAGGCACTTGAGGGCCTGATGAAAGCAAAACCGCCGCAGATGGCCGGTCCTGCAATCTCACGCGGCTCTCAGGACTCCTGACGTTTAGCGATAACCTCGCGCCTGCAAGTTGAACAATTGCGCGTAACGCCCTCCGGCGGCCACCAGACTGGCGTGATCGCCGCGTTCAAGGATCGCCCCCTGATCCAGCACAATGATGTGGTCGGCATTACGCACGCTGGAAAAACGATGGGAAATCAACAGCGTCATGCGGCCTTCGGTGTGCTCGCTGAAATGCTCGAACACCGCCGCTTCCGCTGCCGGGTCGAGGGCTGAGGTCGGCTCATCCAGAATCAGGATATCGGCGTCACGGCGCATGTAGGCACGGGACAAGGCAATCTTCTGCCATTGCCCGCCGGACAGTTCCTGGCCGCCGGCGAACCAGCGGCCCAATTGGGTGGCATAGCCGCGATCCAGACGCTCAATGAAAGGCGCGGCCATGCCCTCGGCGGCAGCGGCTTGCCAGCGCTGCTCATCGTTGAACGCCAGGGTGTCGCCGACACCGATGTTCTCGCCCACGGAGAACTGGTAGCGAATATAGTCCTGGAAAATCACGCCGATACGCCGGCGCAGCGCATCTTCGTCCCACGCCTGCAAGTCACTGCCATCCAGCAGGATGCGCCCCTGGTCGGGACGGTACAGACGGGTCAGCAACTTGATCAGCGTGGTCTTGCCCGAACCGTTCTCCCCCACCAGCGCCACGCTATGCCCCGGCACGAGGTGCAGATCGATGCCCTCCAGCGCCGCGCGGCTCGCGCCCGGATAGCTGAACCCGACGTTTTCGAAACGCAGACCATCGCCGGGCAGCGCGCCTACGGTCAGGCTGCCGGAGTCGGCCACCACGGGTTCAGCCAGGTATTCATAGAGGCTGGACAGATACAGTCCATCTTCGTAAAGACCACTGATGGCGCTCAAGCTGCTGCTCACTGCGGTCTGCCCCTGCTTGAACAGCACCAGGTACATGGTCATCTGGCCAAGGGTGATGCTGCCGTGGACGGTGTCGACCACCACCCACGCGTAGGCCAGATAAAACGCCCCCGTGCCCAGTAATCCCAGGACAAAACCCCAGCCATCGCGGCGCAGGGTCAGCCGACGGTCTTCAGCGTAAAGACGCGCGAACGTATCGCGATAACGCTTCAACAGCAGTGGCGCGAAGCCGAACAGCTTGACCTCTTTGATGTAGCCCTCGTGGGAGAGCAGCGTCTCGATGTAGTTCTGCTGCCGGCTCTCCGGCGCACGACGGGTAAACAGCCTGAAGGCGTCCCCGGAAAAATGTGCTTCGGCAAAAAATACCGGCAACGCACCCACCACCAACAACACCAGCGCCCACGGCGAAAAATGCACCAGCAACACACCAAAACTGATCAGCACAATCAGGTTCTGGATCAACCCCAACGACTTCATCACCAGCGCCAACGGCCGGGTCGACGCCTCGCGCCGGACCCGCACCAGCTTGTCGTAGAACTCGGAATTCTCGAACTGGACCAGCGACAACGTCTGGGCTTTCTCCAGAATCATCGTGTTGACCTTCTGCCCCAACTGCACTCGCAACAGCGATTGCTGAACCGACAGCGCCCGCTGGGTCCCGGACAGCAACGCGAGCACACCGGCCTCAAACAGCACGTAACGCACCACCGGCCACAACGGCGCACTGCCCTGCTGCGCGTGCAGTTGCATGGCGAAAACCACCGCGTCGACAATGCGTTGGCCCAGCCAGGCAGCCAATGCCGGGAGTACGCCTGCGATCAGGGTCGCCAGCACCAGGCCCAGAAACAACCCGCGAGAAGTAGCCCAGACAAGGAGCAAGGCGCGTCTGGCCTGATCGAGCAATGAGGTGACGCGGGAAAGGGCCGCTGGCATGTTTATCGGTTGCGCTTGCGCGGTTTCGTCATTTCTTTTCGTAAAGGTGAAGGCCCGATGGGGAACACCAGCCCGGGGGGAAGAGGACCACCATTTTCCCACTCTTCCATCATCCGCCTCAGCTCAGGCGGCATTTCAGTCGGCGCTTTGCATGACATTTGATCACCCTATTGTTTTGCGAATTCGACACAACTCACTTTTGATACATCAATAACCAGGGCCTTTGCCCTACCAGGTAACAGATTGCCGTCGCTATCGATCCAGCGAGGGAACTCCAGAACGAATTGTCCGTTAGCAGGCTCCGATGGCCATTCGCTTGGCCAGCCAAACAGACGTTTCCCTCCGATCAAATGCAATATCACGAAACCCGGTCTCGATGAAAAAGCACTGTACCACTCGCAAGGGAACGATTTTTTAGCCGTTATCTTCAGTTTCCTGAGTAACGCATGAAGCCTGTCGCCATGAGCGATATGACAGGAAAGAAACGCCATCACCAGCGCAATCACTGCCGACCATAACGCCTCCGATTTCCTGTCCCACACGCCGATCGAAAAAAACCGTTCTCCCGCCAGTAGCAACAGTCCTTCCAAACCGACCACCAGCGACTGAATCACAAACGTAAAAATCAGTGCCTGGACAATCTGTCCAAAAGTGTCCGGGCGCTTGAACGCCGTGAGCGAGTAAAAAATCCACGCCGCTAAAAACCCCGGAAGCAGATACTGCAGTAGCGGGATCACGTCCTTGATCAAGCTGTCCATTGCCCTTTCCAATCCATTGAAAAATTCGTCCCGAAGCAAATAAATACAGCACCTCTACAGCCTGTGTCATCCACTGCTGAAGTGCGGTAGTCACAAGAAATTTCGGGACTACAGGCGGGACTACAAGCGAAAAATCCTCCTACATTCAACAAGGAAGAACTGGACAAAAACTCAATCCAGATCCGACGTCACGTGCTCCAAAAACCGCGCTCGATAACGCCCCGGACTCTCCCCCGTCCACTTCTTGAACGCCCGGTGAAATGCACTTGGTTCTTGAAAACCCAATTGCTCGGCAATGTCACCGATGCTGGCCTTGCTCTGCCGCAATTGCTCAAACGCAACCCCGCGCCGCACCTCGTCCTTGATTTCCTGATACGAACACCCTTCCCGCTCCAGCTTGCGGCGAAAGGTGCTGGGGCTCAGATGTTGTTCCAAAGCAAAGGCCTGCAAGGTCGGCCATTGGCTGTAGTGACTGTTGCGCAAACGCTGGTGGACTTGCGACGCGAGCCCATGCTGGTTGCGGAAGCGAATCACCAGCCATTGCGGCGCGGTGCGCAGAAACACTTTCAGCGAAGCCAGGTCCTGGACCACCGGCAAGCGCAAGTAGTGGCTGGCGAATTCGATTTCGGTGCGCTCGGCGCCGAAGGTCAGGTTCGGCCCCCAGAGCAAACGGTCATCGCTGAGGGACACGCGCTTGTGGCGAAAGTCCGCGCGGTCGATGGGAATACGCCGACCACCCAGCCAGCACATCAGGCTGATCATCAGCACCAGAAAAGTTTCTTCGCCAAAACGCGCAACATCATCGTTTTTCGCGCAGGTATCCAGGCTGATGACTGCACGTTTGCCGCGCACCGTCAGCGTGCCGCGAAAATCGCGAAGGAACAGGGCAAAGTTGTTCAGGCACTGGCGCATGGCTTTGTGCAGGTCGGGTTCCTGAATCAGGGCCCGGCAAATCAGGGCGAAGCTGCCCGGCGGCATGCCGTGGGAGTCGAGCCGGAAGAACTCGTCATCGAGCTCGCGGATCTGGATCAACCAGAGTGCGGCAAACGCACTGGCCGGCACCCGCGACACGGGCTGTTCGATCAACGCCGGGTCGATACCTGCCTGTTCCAGCGCAGCCCGCCGCCGCTGTGGATTGTCCCCCAGCCCGTGGATCATCGCCTGCACAAAGTAGGCGGCCACCGAATCCTTTTCCCGCATCTGAACGCTTCGCTCCCCATCACCCGAATGGCAAAAAACACCAGCACCGTTGAACAGTTCCGGCATAGGACAACCGCCCCGCCGGTTCTAGACTCGCGGCCAATAGTACGCCTTCGGCCGCTGTGGCGGCCAAGGTATCGCGGGGTTTGACCGGAAGGACGTGTACATGAATCTGCAAAACATTGGCGTGATCGGCGCAGGCACCATGGGCAACGGCATTGCACAAGTCTGCGCCCAGGCAGGGTTCAACGTGACCTTGATCGATATCTCCGAGAGCGCCCTGCAAAAGGCTGTTGCGACCGTCGGCAAAAACCTCGACCGGCAAGTTGCCAAGGACACGCTGACAGAAGCTCAAAAGCTCGCCGCCCTCGACAAGATCCGCACCAGCACCGACTACAGCAGCTTGCACAACGTGCAACTGGTGATCGAAGCCGCCACCGAAAACCTCGACCTGAAACTGCGCGTGCTGCAACAAATCGCCGCACAGGTCAGCGCCGAGTGTGTGATCGCCTCCAATACGTCGTCACTGTCGATCACCCAACTTGCCGCCAGCGTCAGCCAGCCTGAGCGCTTCATCGGCCTGCACTTCTTCAATCCGGTGCCGGTGATGGGCCTGATCGAAGTGATTCGCGGCCTGCAAACCAGCGACGCAACCCACGCCCTGGCGCTGGACATGGCAACCACCCTGGGCAAAACCGCGATCACCGCCGGCAACCGTCCGGGCTTTGTGGTCAACCGGATTCTGGTACCGATGATCAACGAAGCGATCCTGGTGTTTCAGGAAGGCCTGGCCAGCGCCAAAGACATCGACGCCGGGATGCGCCTGGGTTGCAACCAGCCCATCGGCCCGCTGGCACTGGCCGACCTGATCGGCCTGGACACCGTGCTGGCGATTCTTGAAGCCTTCTACGACGGTTTCAACGACAGCAAATACCGCCCCGCGCCACTGCTCAAGGAAATGGTTGCCGCCGGTTATCTGGGACGCAAGACGGGGCGTGGCTTCCATGCCTATGCCTGAGCGTTGCTCACGTTTCGCCGAGTACCGCGACAAGGTGCTGGAGCTGTTTGCCAGCAAGGGTTTCGGTCAGGTCGGCATGCGTGAGCTCGCGACGTGCCTGGGGCTTTCCCCGGGTTCGTTGTATCACCATTACCCCAGCAAACAGCACTTGCTGCTCGACCTGATCGAGGAGTTCTACGAAGAGCTGTTGGCAACCCTGGGGCGCATCGAGCAAAAGTCTCCGGCCAAACGCGACAGGCTCAACAGCCTGATCCGCGCGCATTTGAATCTGCATCAGGAAATGCCTTGGCATTTTCGTCTGGTGGAACGCGACAGCGGCTGCCTGAATGACGAACAGCAGGCGCGCGTTCGGCAGTTGCGCGAACAGTACGAACGCACATTGCTGCTGATGCTCGGGACCAAACCCCGTCTCAGTGAACAGGCGCAACAGGCCGCCGGGCATGCCATCGCCAATCTGCTGAACAGCGCGCCCTGCTGGCTGGCGCACCATCTGCTGGATGAGCCTGAGCGTAATGAACTGCTGGAAAACCTCGTGGCTGGAGCCATTGAGCGTTTGCTGCGGCCCTCGGTGCCACGCGCAGCGGCCTGAGAAACCGGACTGGTTTCAGTGGATCGAGCGAACCACCGATGCAAAGCGTAAACCCACGAAGCATAATGGCGCGCCCTCAAACACAAAAAGGATTTCGTGTGTTATCCCGCCCCCGCACCCTCTGGTCATGGCTCTACTACCCCCTGAGCTGTATCGCCGTCTTCGTACTGATTCTGCACATCGCCGCCTTTGACTGGTTGCTGATAACGCCCATCGATGTCGGCGGCACTTTTATGGGGGGAGGCATGGCAACCCAGCTTTATCTGATGGGCTGGGGCGCTGCCAGCGTCGGCCTGTTGCTTGCCGTTGTGTGTCGTTTGCCCGGATCAATCTACGGCTGGATCAGCGCCGGACTTTTGCCCGTGGGCATTGGCGCCTGGTGGCAACTGAACTATCCGGCAAACGCCGACCAAATGATTTTGAGTACCAGCCGGCAGGAGATCGGCGTGGCCATGCTGATTGGTGCAGTGTTGCTGTGCAGCGGCCTGTATGCCCGCTCGAGGATCAAAAGCCGCGCCTCAAAAACATCGCCGTCACGCTCGGCAATGTCGGGGCGAATGGCCGTGGCGACCACGCTGCTCATCTTGTTTGTCGGCGTGCCCATGGCCATTTTCAAGCAACAGTCGTTACCGCACTGCGCCTTCAACGAAGCCGGTCAACAGTTGACGGTCTGCCTGGGCGAAGACGATGTCCCGGTGGTCGTGGATTGAGCGATAACCCGCACCGTTTCAATAGAAAAAACATCTAAACGATTTTTGCCAATCACCACCTCTAAGGCTTTGCTAATGCCGTTGTAGGAGCGTGCGGTCTGGATAAGCGAGGCGTTCTGGAAACCATCGCGAGCAGGCTCGCTCCTACAGGAAAACCCACCTCCGTCTGTTGGCAACGGGAGCAAACAATGAAAATCAATCCCTACCTCATCTTCAACGGCGACTGCAAAGCCGCGTTCACTTTCTATGCCCAGGCCCTTCAAGGCCAGCTCGACGTCATGATGACCTTCGGTGAAAGCCCGGCGCGCGAGCACTTTGCGGCGGACCTGCACAACCTGATCATTCATACCCGCCTGTCGGTGGGCGATCAGGCGATCATGGGGTCGGACACCACACCTGATCGCCCCACGGATGACATGGCCGGTTGTTCGGTCTCGCTGAACGTCGACAGCATTGCCGAGGCGGAACGGGTCTTCAACGCATTGGCGGAAGACGGCAGCGTGCAAATGCCCCTGGAAGCGACCTTCTGGGCCGCACGTTTCGGGATGCTGGTCGACCGGTTTGGTGTGTCGTGGATGGTCAATTGCGAAAAGGATCAGTGACTTTACCGGCAAGCAAACGCCCAACCTGAAAAGGCTGGGCGTTCTGGACACTCCCGGACCGTCTGCTACCGTCAACAGGCCACCCCGCCTCGCAGCAGAACCGTCGGAGGAAACCCACCATGCCTGCCCATGACGCGCCCTGGTCCACCCGTTTGAAAATATCGCTGCTGGCGACAGCGCTCGCCGGAACCCTGCTGGGTTTGAGTGGTTGCGCCACGGTCGATGCCCAGACCACTGCTTATGTGGGTGTCGAGCATCCCGCGCCGACGCTGGCCAGTGAAGTCGTGGTGTTGCGTACCGAACCCCTTCGCCCGCACATTCGATTGGGTGAAGTGCTGATCGATGCCAGCGTTGATCCTGCCCCCCCGATCACCCAGGTAGAAGGAAAACTTCGGGACGAGTCAGCCAAGCTCGGTGGCGATGCCGTGGTGGTGGTCTACGACCATATCCAACCGATGGGCGCTTATGTCAACGGGCCGCTGTGGGCTCGTGATGTAAGAACCATTGAGGGACGCAAACTCAAAGGGATCGTGATCAAGTTCAAGTGATGGCGGAGACGGGTCAGTTGCACTCAACTCTGAGCCGGGCAGCCCCTTCTTCCCTGCAATCAATTGTGATCGGCAGAAATCGCTCGATGACCGCGATGTTGCTTTGCAGATGTTCAGTCATCCGTGGCGTAGTGAAACTTCCACCGCCTGCCAACGCCATTGGCAACAGCAATTGATCGGCCAGGTGTTCGGCCACTGCTGCTCCGCTGTTCAGCCAGTCCATGGCCTGATTAATCGCGCCGTCAGCAACCTTTTCCGCGCGAAGGGCCGTTTGGCCGAATGCGCTGAATACTTCGGTTACGTGCTCAAACCTGTGCTCCAACAGCAAAACATTGCCCGGTCCCTGGTCCTGGTTGATCGTGACCATCAGTAGTTCCTCCTGCGCCATGTTCAGCCGCTTGGCGACCCGATCAAGTTCGCGCTCCGCCACATGCGGCGCAAGCCCGGCGATCAGCGCGCTGGCATGTTTCGTGAGCAAGGCGCCGCGTTCCAACAGATGCAACGGCAGCAGTTTCGACGGCTGGACAAACACCTCGATCTCACCACCACCGGCAGGCACAAAACCGTGACGCAACAACTGTAATTCAACCTTGGCGCCCATGCGCCGCAGCTGCGGCAACCAGGCTAGCTGTAGAAAATCAGTCGGAGGCGCCATCGGGTTATGAGTACCACCCGATATACGCACCCGACTGGCTTCAGGCGCCAGCAGCAACGCCGGCAACAGCGTCTGCAATACCAACGTGCAGCTACCCGCCGTGCCGATCGCAAAGCTGAAATCCCCGCCGCGAATCGGACCCGGCTCGAAGGACAGGCACTGCGAACCCAATTCCGCACCTTGCACTTTTGCATCGCAAACCTGAGCCGCAGCCAGTACGGCAGTCAGGTGCTGACGCAACAATCCGGGCCGGCTGCGTTTGGCTCTGATGTTTTTAATTTGCAGTGCGCGACCGGTCACCATCGACAGGCTTAAAGCGCTGCGCAACACCTGGCCACCGCCAATGGCGCCATCCAGTTCAATCACTTCCTGTTTCATCTTCATCCTTATGCGTAGTGCCCGACAGTCTCTCTCAAGTAATCGTCGAGCAATCGCGAGTCTTCCTGAGTACGCGGCAGTTTAGGTACGGCACGCTCCAACTCTGCGGCGATGAACGCGTGCAGGGCGTTGCGTCTTGGGCCGTATGCACTTTCATCGGCGTTGCGTTTGAGCACCAACAACTCGGCGACTTCATCCAGCAACGACTGATCATCGACTGTGCTCAGCAAGTCGGCGAACGTCATCGGCGGGCGACCCAGCCCTTGATCGATCCAGCGCACGGCGAGCAACGGCCGTAGAACGTAGAAGTACTTCTTGAATCTCACGCTATCGCCTTGCAGATAACCGCGAAAGTTCTTCTTGGCCATCGACAGATAATGGTTTCGTGCTGCCGGTGGGCTGTAGAAGGTTTCGGCCAGCTCACGCAGACGCCCGGTCGCGGCAGGTTCGCTGCGATACACCAAAGGCGAATCCAGCCACTCGAGCAAGGTCGGGTTGGACTTGCGCAACAAACCCAAGGTCTTGCGCAACTCCCAGCCGCTGACATCAAGCTCATCGTCCAGCGGTCGCTCGATTACATCCCGCGCGGTATCAACCTGGACGAACCAGTCGGGTTTCTCTACATACACAAAACGCACATCGTAATCGCTGTCAGTCGAAGCAAAACCCCAGGCTCGGCTACCGGATTCGCAGGCATAAAGCACGGTGACGTTACGCTCGCGTTCGATGCGTTCCAGCTCTTCCAGGACTCTGGCGCGCATCTCGGGCGCCAGAGGGTGATGATCGTGATATTCCATTTTCCCTATCCTTTTACGCACACTACCTGACGCAGGGTGTGCAGCACTTCCACCAGCTCACGCTGGGCGTGCATGACTTGGTCGATGTCCTTGTAGGCCATCGGTATTTCATCGATGACAGCAGCATCCTTGCGGCACTCCACGTGGGCGGTGGCACGGATCTGATCTTCGACGGTGAACATGTTTTTCGCTTTGGTGCGACTCATGGTGCGGCCGGCACCGTGGCTGCAAGAGCAGAATGATTCCTCGTTACCGAGCCCGCGGACGATGAAGCTTTTTGCCCCCATCGATCCCGGAATAATCCCCAGTTCGCCCTTCTTCGCCGACACTGCGCCTTTTCGGGTGACCAAAATATCCTCACCAAAATGCCGTTCTTTTTGCACATAGTTGTGGTGGCAGTTCACCGCTTCCAGGGCAACCTCAAAAGGCTTGCTGATCACCTGCCGCGTCGCTTGAATCACCGCTTGCATCATCAGTGCGCGGTTCTGTTTGGCGAAATCCTGGGCCCAACCGACCGCCTCGACGTAATCATCGAAGTGTTGGCTGCCTTCCTCGAAGTAGGCCAGGTCGCGATCAGGCAGATTGGCGATGTGCTGACGCATATCCGCCTGCGCCAACTGAATGAACAGGTTGCCAATAGCGTTACCGACCCCACGGGATCCACTGTGCAGCATGAACCAGACCCGATTGGCTTCATCCAGGCACACCTCGATGAAATGGTTGCCGCTACCCAACGTGCCCAAATGCCCACGGTTGTTGGTGTTGGCCAGCTTCGGATACTTGTCAGTGATCGCCTTGAACCGCGGGTCCAGCGCCGACCAGGCCTTATCGGCTTGTTGAGGTACATCGTCCCAGGCGCCCTTGTCCCGACGTGAACGTGTGGATGTGCGCCCGTGCGGCACCGCTTTCTCGATCGCGCAACGCAGGCCATGCAGGTTGTCCGGCAAATCACTGGCCGTCAGTGACGTGCGCGCGGCAATCATGCCGCAACCGATATCCACCCCGACAGCAGCCGGAATGATCGCCCCAACGGTAGGAATCACGCTGCCTATAGTCGAGCCCTTGCCCAAATGCACATCCGGCATCACTGCCAGGTGCTTGAAGATGAACGGCATCTTTGCGGTGTTCATCAACTGCTGTCTGGCTTCGTTTTCTACCGGGACGCCCTCGGTCCACAGTTTGATCGGTTTGCCGTTGGCGACTTCCAGCAGTTGGTAGGTATGTTCTTTCATGATTTCGATTCTTTTCTATTGGCCGATTGTCTCGGCGTTGTTCTGGAGCCTGGGGCGACAAGGTTTGGTGAAACATGCATCGCGCTCTACCGCTGAGCTACAGCCTTTCGGCTGGCGGGACTCGAACCCGCGACCACGTTGTCCTGTAGTTCCACCGGCATTCGCCGGGCAAATCTTAAAAGGTGGCACGACAAAAAATGAGTGACTGTTGCGCGTTACCGCGCACCGGGGTTAACCGGTCCTGGATGTACAGCCAATCGGCATTCGTGCCTTTCACACACGCTGACAAGGGTTTGATGAGACGTCGTTTGATGTAGTCCCATCGGCATTCAGCGCCTGTAAAAAACTCAATTCTGCGTGTGGACGATCAAAGCTCCATGGCTTCGATCGCTTTCACCCAGTGTTGCGCGCCATAGTTGCCACGGGTGAACTGTTCGATCACATCGAACACCGCGTCGCTAAAACCACCGACATTCAATATGTCCTCGCGGTCCGCCGCCTGCGTTGTGGCGCCGGGTTGCATATCGATGCACACCAACCGTGCCTGCGGGTTGATCTGCTTGATCCGCTCCCATTGCCGCATCGTCTCAGTGCCGCCGTGGTGACGCGCATCGATCCAGGACTCGTTATCCGAGACAAGAATCAGCGTATCGACCCTGGCTTTGGCGTTCGCCAGTTTTGCCAGCGGCGCCGAGCAGTTCGTCCCGCCACCACCTATTGCAGCCAGTTTTGCGGCATTGCTCATCACGCTGTCGCGAGGGTTGAGCTGAATATCCACCACCTGCGTTTCAAACGGCATCACCTGAGCTGCCGGCTGTTTGCGTAATACCGCCGCAGCCACCAGCGCAGCCACATCAATGCAGCGTACTGCCGTGGTCGCGCCTTGACGATAACCGGTCACGGGACTGTGCATCGAACCCGAGACATCCGGGCAAACGATCACCGAACCTTGCAACGTCGGAACGTTGGCCAACGACAGTTCCAGCGCTTCCTGCAATGCTTCACGCACCACGTGCGGAACGTCATTGCCAGTCATGCGATAGGCCGCAAGCAACTGGTATGGATAAACCCGCGCCTTGGCTACCGCTTCGGCATCAGCCAGGCGTACCGCTGCATATTTGGCGAATCCCGGCACCTGAAACGCACCGTGGCGTGCCAATGTATTCAGGTTCATGCGCAGCCCCTGCCACCCCATGTTCCGTGCTTGAGACGCCCATTGTTCTTTGCTCAACGTTTCATTGCCGAGCAACTGAAAGGGTACCTGCGGCACCTCATCGCTCGCCCCGCTGCGAAACGCCAGCAACGAGCGTGTCAGTGCTGGCAGCGTCTGCACATCCACCGGCTTACCGATCAGCCAGGCAAAGAAGGCTGCACGCCATGCCTCATGGGGTTTTGGGTGAACCATCTTCACCACGTCTGCCAACGATGGCTGGTTACCAATCGACGCCTGCAACAGCTGATATTCACTGGCGTTGTTCAACCAGTTTTGCACCAGACGCTTTGGCTGCGACCCGAGCGACTTTCGCCCTGTCACGCCGCTGCGCAGGATCTGCACGAAATTACGCAGCATCTTTCCACTGTCTACCACTTGCTCAAACAGCTCCGGCACCAGCATTGAACGCTGTGCCGTCAGGGCTGCCAGCATCAAGGCCGGCATGTCTTTCATATGGCCTTTTTTGCGAGCGTAAAGCGCGGCCTTAGCCACATATCGGCTGTCCAGTTCGGTCACCAGTTGCAACACATTCTCCAGCTGGCTTTCGGCCGAAGCGTAAAAGGTCTGGTTCAGGCAACCGGTCGCGGCCAGTTGGGCAAGTTTGTGTTTGGCTGTGTAGGCATAAGCCGGAGCTTGAGCCGCGTTCAGCATGTCGCAAGCTGGCACTGTTGCCTGTTTGGTGTTGAACAGCTTGAAGTTGGCCATCGTGGCGTCTCGCTCTGTTGTCTTGTTCGTTGCCAGAGGTATTGCAGTCGACGTGCCAGTTTTGTTCCTACGACGAACTTTATTTTTATCTTATTGATTTTTAAGTATTTTTTAAGTTTTGTGAAAAACACATCTCAAGTTTTAGAAAAATCTGCCGTCTATTAACTATCTTCAGTTATCGCTATTTATCTTTTGGTATACGCATGTCAAAGAAGCGCACGGTCGCCATCGGATTTATCGGATCTACACTCGACCGCGTTGGCAAGGGCGCCAATCGCTGGAGTCACTGGCGACCGAGCGTGGGGCTGTGCCAGCAACAAGATGTGGTGATTCATCGGCTCGAGCTGATCCATGGCACCGATGCCCGAGACGTCAGCCTGGCCGAGCGTGTTCGCGAAGACATTCGCCAGGTCTCGCCAGAGACCGAAGTGCACCTGCACCCGATGTCGCTGCGCAACCCGTGGGATTTCGAAGAGGTGTACGGCGCACTTCACGACTTCACCACCGCCTATCGTTTCGACACTGAACACGAGGACTACCTGGTGCACATCACCACCGGGACCCACGTGGCGCAGATTTGCTGGTTTTTGCTCACCGAAGCGCGCTACCTGCCGGCAAGGCTGATACAGACCTCTCCCGCTCGCCGGCTTAACGAGCAAGAGCGCGCCATCGGCACCCACGCCCTGATCGATCTCGATCTGTCGCGCTACGACCGCATTGCCACGCGCTTCGCCCATAAACGCCTGGAAGGCCTGGCCTTTCTCAAATCAGGGATCGCCACCCGAAACGCCGCGTTCAACCGCGCCATCGAGCAAATCGAGCGCGTCGCGGTGCGCTCGCGAGCGCCGATGCTGCTGATCGGCCCGACCGGCGCAGGCAAATCCTTTCTGGCCCGACGTATCTATGAACTCAAGCACAGTCGCCACCAGGTGCAGGGCCGTTTCGTCGAAGTGAACTGCGCCACACTGCGCGGTGACGGCGCCATGTCGACCCTCTTCGGCCATATCAAAGGCGCGTTCACCGGCGCGCAAAACGCTCGCGACGGCCTATTGCGAGCCGCCGATGGTGGCATGCTGTTTCTGGATGAAATTGGTGAGCTGGGCGCAGACGAGCAAGCCATGCTGCTCAAGGCCATCGAGGAGAAACGCTTCTTCCCTCTAGGATCGGACAAGGAAGTGGAGAGCGATTTCCTGATCATCGCCGGCACTCACCGCGACTTGCGCAGCCGGGTGGCCGAAGGCCTGTTTCGCGAAGACTTGTATGCGCGAATCAACCTGTGGACATTCGACCTTCCCGGTCTGGCCGGGCGCCGCGAAGACATCGAGCCGAACATCGATTTCGAGCTCGCACGCCACGCCCGCGAACAAGGTCACATGGCGCGCTTCAACCTCGAAGCACGACGCCGCTACCTGGCCTTCGCCAGCTCAAGTGAAGCCGCGTGGCTGGGCAACTTCCGAGAGCTTTCAGCCTCCATCACCCGCATGGCGACATTAGCCGACAGCGGGCGAATCGATGAAACCCAGGTTCAGGAAGAAATCGATCGCCTGCGCTATGCCTGGGGCCTGGCGCAACCGGATGACGGGCTCGACCAACTGCTCGGTGAAAACCTTGATATCGACCTGTTTGATCGACTGCAACTCAAAGCGGTGCTCGACATCTGTCGTCAGTCAGACAGCCTGTCTGATGCTGGGCGACGGTTATTTGGAGTGTCCCGTCAAGCAAAGGCGCAGCCGAATGATGCTGACCGACTGCGCAAATACCTGGCGCGTTTTGCCCTCGACTGGAAGCAGGTGTCAGGCTGACGCAGCCGCCGCGAAACCACGTTGCAGATCCTCAATCAACGCCTCGACATCCTCCAGCCCGATGTGCAAGCGCAGCACCGGATTCAATGAACGGTCCGCCGCACTCTGGCGATCCTGGGTGTCGGCAACGGTGATCAGACTTTCGAAACCACCCCAGGAGGCGCCCAATCCGAACAACTGCAACGCATCGATAAAGCGCTCGACATAAGCGGCGTCCGCCTCGTTCAGCTCAAAGGACAGCAAGCCGTTGCTGCCCTTGAAGTCCCGTTGCCACAAGGTGTGGCCAGGGTGGTCGGGCAAGGCCGGATGGAACACCCGTTTCACCTGCGGTTGCGCTTGCAGCCAATGGGCGATTTCCAGCGCCTGGCGCTCATGCACCTCCAGTCTCGGTGCCAGTGTTCGTGCGCCGCGCAATACCAGATAAGCGTCATCCGGGCTGACGGTGACGCCAAAGATGTCGCTCATGGATGCCAGCGGTTGCCAGGCATCTTCGCGGACGCAGACGCTGCCCATGACCACATCGCTGTGACCGCACAGGTACTTGGTCAGCGCCATGATCGAGATGTCCGCGCCGAGGGTCAGCGGTCGGTACAGGTAACCCGAGCCCCAGGTGTTGTCGACGGCCAGCAGAATGCCTCGCGGTTTGCACAGGGCGGCAATGGCCGGCAAGTCGCAGAGTTCGTACAGCAAGGAGCCCGGGACTTCGGTGTAGACCATTTTGGTGTTGGCTTGCAGTTGCGCCTGCAAATCGCTGCCGTCGGGGACGAAGTAGCTGACCTGGATGCCGAACGGCTCAAGAAATTCCCGGGCCAGACGCCGCACCGGTGCGTACACCGCATCGGTGATCAGCACATGATCGCCGGGGCGCAGGTACGCCAGAAACGTCTGCGCGACCGCCGCTAGCCCGGTGCCGAACAGACGGGTGCGATAACCGCCTTCCAGTTCGGTGACCAGGTCTTCGAGGGCGAACGCGGTTGGATTGCCGCGCGCGCCGTAACTCAACACCCGCTCGGTGTCACGGCGGGCACGGGCGTCACGCATTTGCGCGAGGTTGTCGAACAGTACCGTGCTCAGACGGGTGACCGGCATGTTGACCGAACGACCGCCACTGCCCTGCTCAGTGCGTGCCGAATGGACCAGGCGTGTGCGTACCCGCGAATCCTCGGTGGCGTGAGGTTGCAGTGGTTTGAGACTGGCGATCTCATCGTCACTCATTTGCGCCAGCAAGCCGATTTCCCAGGCCAGGTACTGCCGCGCCGCATCCTTGTTGCCGGAGTGCCGATCATGGGTGAAGAACAGGAAATCGATGCACTGTTCATTGGCCGGTGTGTCCGGACTTTCCTGCACAGTGAAACCGGCCGTACGCCAGGCAGCGAGTCCGCCTTCCAGCAGTCGCAGTTGTGCGCGCTGGGTTTCCGGCAATTCCTGCACAGCGAACGCTGCCAGCAGCGGATCATCGGCCAGCAGAACCAGAGGACGCTGCTCGCCCGTTACGTGTGTCGCCAACAGTGAACGGATCGACCAGCGAGAGCCGGCAATATGGCCCTTGCGAAAGGTCATGCTCGGGCGCAAATCGATCAGCGCGACGGCGTCGTCCTTCAACGCGTCGGACAGTGCCTGCACCGAGATCGATGGCAACGCCTCATGGGCGGCAACTTCAGTCTCGGGCAACGCCAGACCGCTGCTCACGCCACCTTCAAGCACATACGCCTCATGCCCCAACTGGCGCAGCCAGCTCGCGACAATCGGCGCACGCACGCCATCGCTGTCGATCAGCACCAACCGCGCCTGACGCACACCGACGTACAGATCGGTGGATTGAATCAACTGCCCGCCCGGCGTGTGTTGTGTACCGGTCAGACTGCCAGCGGCAAACTCCTCGGCAGTGCGCACGTCGCACAGAAACAGACTGCGCCCCGCCTCTTCGGCCCACTGCTCGACCTGTGCTGCCGTAACCGTTTTCACCCCGGCCCGTTCCGCCAGCCCGGCAGCGGCCAGGCGTTGCGCCGCCAATGGCGCAACGGATACCGCATCGGCATAACGACGGCTGCTGCCGTGCTCCAGCTGAAAATCTTCGAGGTACCAGCCCTGAGTACCGTTCTCCAACGCGTAGACCGGATTCTTCAAGCCCAGGTTGATCAGCGTTTGCGCGCCGATAATGCTGCGGGTCCGGCCGGCGCAATTGACCACGATTGGCGTGGTGTCATCCGGCACCAGATCATGGATGCGATAACCCAGCTCACCGTTCGGGCAGCACACGGAACCGGGAATGGTCATCTTGCGGTATTCATCGAACGGCCGGCCGTCCAGTACCACCAAAGGCTCGCCACGGGTTTGCCATTCGGCCAACTGCTGCGCGGTGACATGCGGCGTGTGGCTGGCCTCTTCCACCAATTCGCCGAACGCCTTGGACGGCACATGCACGCCGGCAAACAGCTGATAACCGGCAGCCTGCCAGCCATCGGTACCACCCTCGAGAACGTGCACGCGCTCATACCCCAACGCCTGAAGACGCTGGGCAGAACGCGTAACGACATCGCCGCCATTCTGGTCATAGATCACCAGCCGCACCTGAGGGTTCGGCGCCAGCCGCCGAGCCTCCAGCTCCAGTCGGCTGTAGGGCAGATTGACCCCGAAAAACAGATGGGCCTCGCCATACTGGCCGTGTTCGCGCACATCAAACAGGGCGATTTCCTGCCCGTCGAACAGCCACTGTTGCAATTGCCCTGGGGTTACGGTCTGGCTCATGGAAGTCCCGCTTGAAAAAGAAATTATTGAAGCGCCAGAGAGCGCTCATTGGCCGCCACGTCGCGGCCCTTCGCATACGCACGCTGAATCGCCGGCCGTGCCTTGAGCCGTTCGCGCCAGGCGTGGATGTGCGGGAAGTCCGCCAGGTCCTGGCCCTGACGTTGCGGCTGGATCCACGGGAAAATCGCCATGTCGGCAATGGAGTACTCGCCCGCCACATACGGCACGTCAGCCAGGCGCGTTTCCAGCACCCGATACAACCGCGTCGCTTCGGCATTGAGCAGGTCGAGGGCGAACGGAATCGGCTGCGGCGCCTTCTCCTTGAACACCTGCAACTGACTCAGGTACGGCGTGATATGCCCCACCTGCCAGAACAGCCACTCCTGGACTTTCTGCCGCTCGACACTGCCGGCTGCGGGCAGAAAACGCCCAGCCTTGCCGGCCAGGTAATTGAGAATGGCGCCGGATTCGAACAGGTTCAGCTGTTCGCTCAAACCCTCGGGTGCATGGTCGACAATCGCCGGAATCCGCCCATTGGCGCTGATCCGCTGGAACGCCGCCTGCTTCTGCTCGCCCTCGCGGATGTTGATCGGCACCACCCGGTAATCCAGCCCGAGTTCTTCAAGCAGGATGCCGATCTTCAAACCGTTGCCGGTCGGCCAGTAGTACAAATCGATCATGCGTAGGCCTTGATCGACGGCGCCATTTGCGAGGCGTTGTAATTGAGAATGCGCCCGTCCGCTTCGACGCCATAACGGCCGTTGAGGGATTCCAGCGGCAAGCCGTAGAGATGGAAATGCAAGGTCGCACTCTCGCCTTCAACGCGAATGCCGTGCAGGTCTTCACCGAGAAACGAAATCGACGTGCCGGGTTGCACGATCACTTCCTTTTGCAGATGCAAAGTGGTGAAACCCGGCTCGCGACCTTCGTCATCACGACCATAGACGTAGTTGATCTCCTGGCCTTCGACGGCGCTGATGATCGCCCAGGTTTCGTGGTTGTGCGGGAGCGTGCTTTTGCCCGGCAACAACGAGTTCAGGTACAGCGTCGGCGTGTCGCCGTCGTCATTCAGACGGTAGCGAAACGCGGTGCTGCCCTGCCCCGGCACTGGCGCGGGAAACGCGTCGAAATTGAACAGATCGCGGCGCTCGGCCAGGGCTTCCAGCAGGGAGACGATCTCCACCAGCGCGGCGCGGTCGACGCCGCGTTGGTTGATGACGCGGATTTTCTTCAGGAAATCCTCGATGACGGCGGCACGGTTTTCGGTACTCATGGACAGGCTCCTCGGTATTAGACGGACAGGCTGTAGCGACCCAGGTTGGTCAGCAGATACGGATCGTTGGCAACGGCGGGACGGCGTCCCGGATCACCCAAGGCATGGCGCAGGAATTCCTGGGTGCGCTCGCTGCTCGGGTGCTGGAAAATCTGTGCGGCGCTGCCGTGCTCGACGATCACGCCGTTTTCGGTGAAGTAGACGATGTCGCTGATCTCTTCGGCGAAGCGCATCTCGTGGGTGACCAGCACGCACGTCATGCCCTCTTCGGTCAGCTCGCGAATCACCGTCAGCACTTCGCCGACGGTTTCCGGGTCAAGGGCCGAGGTCACTTCATCGAACAGGATCAATTCCGGGCGCATCGCCAGCGCCCGGGCAATCGCTACCCGCTGCTGCTGGCCGCCGGACAGTTGCCCTGGATAGGCATCGGCCTTGTGCTCCATGCGCACTTTCGCCAGCAAGGCACGCGCTTCTTTTTCGGCCTCGATGCGGCTGCGCCCCAACACCTTGCGCGGCGCAATCACCAGGTTTTCCAGCACCGACAAATGCGGGAACAGGTTGTACTGCTGAAAGACAAACCCCACGCGCTTGCGCAACTCGATGCGCTGGGCTTCCTGCGCCAGCGTGTGTACCTCGGTGGTGCCGACGCGGATGGTCCCGCGTTGCGGCTGCAACAACCCGGTGATGCAGCGCAGGATGGTCGATTTGCCGGAACCGGACGGGCCGATAATCGACACCGCCTGCCCACGATGAACGTCGAGGTCGATGCCTTTGAGTACCGGATTATTGGCGAACGACAGGTGCAAATCGCGCAGGCTGACCAGAGGCTCGGCGACGGTTTCAGTAGAAGGCATAACGTCGCTCCAGGCGTTGGGTGAGACGGGAAATCGGGTAGCAATAAGCGAAGAACAGCACCAGCAGGCTCAGGTAAATCACCACGGTGAAGCCGGTCATGTTTACGGTGTTGCTGGCGATCTGCGCGGTGTCGATCACGTCATGCACACCCACCAGCGAGGCCAGCGCCGTGCCCATGGTGATCACCGCATACAGGTTCATCCACGGCGGCAACATGCGTTTGAAGCACTGCGGCAGGATGATCGAGCGGAAAATCTGCCCACGTGTGAACGCCAGCGAACGGGCCGCTTCCCACTGCGTGCTCGGAATCGAAGCAATGGCGCCACGGAAGATTTCCGCGACGTTGGCACTTGCCGGCAAGGCCAGGCCGATGGTCACCTTGACCCAGTCGGGGAACGAGACGTAGACGCTGCCGATCTTGATCTCGAACGGGAACACATAGGTGGTGAAATAGATCAGCACCAGCCACGGCGCATTGCGGAAAATCTGCACCCAGATCCGTGCCGGGAAACGCAGCAGACGCAGCGGCGACAACGCCAGTGCGCCCACCAGCAACCCCAGCACCGAACCCAGAGCAATGGCGACCAGACTGATCAGAATGTTTTGCCCGAAGCCCACGGCCAGGGCTGGTGACCATTGCAGCAGCGCCTTGAGCACCGGGCTTTGCGGGGCCAACCACAGCAACCCGAGCACAACGCAGATCAGCAGCAACAATTTGCCGACGTGCCGCCGCGGCCAGGTCACCGGCGCGGTGACGGACGATTCAATGGCCATAGCCGGGCATCCTCAGGCGCGCTTCCAGGTAGCGCCCCACACAATTGACGATAAAACTCAGCAGACCGAAAAAGCTCAGAATCAGGATCATCAGTTCCAGCACGTTATCGCTCTGGGTCCAGATCATGATCGACGCGTAGGTGATATCGCCCACGGCAATCGCCGAGGCGACGGCGGTCATTTTCACCAGGTCGATCAGGTTGTTGATCAGCGATGGCAAGGCGAAGCGCAAGGCCAGCGGCAGTTGCACGTTCCACAACAACTGCCGAGCGTTGAACGCCAGGGAACCGGCCGCTTCCAGCGTCACGCTCGGCACCGCCTCGATGCCGGCACGCAAGGCTTCGGCATGGAACGCGCCCTTGTGCAGCGAAATCACGATTACCACCCAGGCGAACGGCGTCAGCGGGTTCGCCGCGCCGACGGCCTGGGTCAGCAACATGTTCAGCACCAGGAAGGCGCAATACAGCTGCACCAGCGTCGGTGTGTTGCGGGTGACTTCGACGAACACCCGCGCCGGTTTCGCCAGCCACGGCTTGCCCGACGTCAGCATCGCCGCCAATCCCACGCCGGCGAGCAGACTGCCGACGATGGTGAACAGGCACAACAACACCGTGGTCAGCGCGCCCTGCACCAGGGTGCCGCGTTGATAGGCGTCCAGCAGAAAGCTGTAGTTCAGGCCGAACCCGGCGGTCCAGTGGACGAAATGCTCCAGCCAGTGACTCATGCCGTACCCCGCAGTTGCGCGCAGGCCCGGGCAATGCGGCGTCCGGCTTCAGCCACGCTGTCGGTCGCGGTGGCGATGGACAGGCGGAACCACGGCGACAGGCCATAGGCACTGCCCGCCACACCAGCCACGCCCCGCTCCAGCAAATACGCGACTACGTCGGCGTCGCTGTTCAGGCGGATACCATCGGGGCGATAACGCCCCAGTAACCCGGCGCAGCGTACGAACACGAAGAAACCGCCCTGAGGCTCAAGCACTTCGAGACCGTCTACGTCGCGCAACGTGCTCACCAACACATCCCTTCTCAGCTGATAAGCCGCAACGTGCTCGGGCAGGAAATCCAGCCCTCCGTCAAAGGCCGCCAATGCAGCCGCTTGCCCCACCGAGGAAGCCCCGGAGGTCGATTGCGACTGCACGACCGCCATGGCGCCCGTCAGCAGTTGTGGCCCGGCACCGAAACCGATGCGCCACCCCGTCATCGCGTAGGTCTTGGACACACCGCCGACCAACAGGCAGCGCGCTTGCAGATCCGGCGCGACATTGAGCAGGCTCTGCGGCGGCTGACCGTCGAAACGGATGTGCTCATAGAGTTCATCCAGCAGGATCAAGACCTGCGGATGACGGCGCAGCACCTCGGCGAGCGCTTGCAACTCGGCTGCGCTGTAAACCGCGCCGCTGGGATTGCCGGGGCCGTTGAGGATCAACCAGCGCGTGCGCTCGCCGATGTGGCGCTCCAGTTGCGCGGCTGTCAGCTTGCAGCCCTGCTCCAGACCGCATTCGATAAACACCGGCTCGCCACCGTTGAAACGCACGCTGTCCGGAAACGACGGCCAGTACGGCGTGGGCACCAACACTTCATCGCCTTCGTCGAGGGTCGCGGCAAAGGCGTTGAAGATGATTTGCTTGGCACCGTTGGCAATCACGATGGAGGGCAGCGAATACTCCAATGCGTTTTCGCGCTGGAGCTTGCGTTGCACGGCAAGTCGCAAAGCCTTCACGCCCGGCGTCGGCGTGTACTTGGTGGCACCGGCGGCGATGGCGGCATACGCCGCCTGCTTGATGTGTTCGGGGGTATCGAAATCCGGCTCGCCGGTGGTCAGGTCGAGAATGTCACGACCGGCTTCGCGCAACTCGGTAGCACGGGATTTGGCGGCGGCGTTGGCCGACAAGGACACACGCTGCACACGCCTGGAAAGTCTTAGTGTCATGGCTGGGCAACCTCCACGACCTTGCCCGGATTGAGCAGGTTTTTCGGGTCCAGCGCTTGCTTGATGCGCCGCATCAGATCCAGCTCCACCGGGCTTTTGTAGCGATCCAGCAGGCCCAGCTTGCGTTGGCCGATGCCGTGCTCGGCGCTGATCGAGCCGCCGTGGGCATGGGCGCTGTCGTGAACCAGCAGGCTGAGCGCCGCGTAGTTCGCCATGTGGGCATCCACCGTCGAATCCAGCGGATGAGCAACGTTGTAATGCAGGTTGCCGTCGCCCAGATGGCCGAAGGTGAAATGCCGGACACCGGGAAAGTGCGCCTGCAACAGCGCATCGGTGTGGCTGACGAACGCCACGACCTGGGAAATCGGCACCGAGATGTCGTGCTTCATGTTGCGGCCGGCACGTTTCTGCGCCTCGCTCATGTTTTCGCGCAACAGCCACAGCGCTTCACTTTGTGCGAGGCTTTCGGCGATCAGCGCATTGGCCAGCAGGTCTTTTTCGAACGCATCGCCGAGCACCACTTCAAAGGCTTCGCGGGCGTGAGTTTCGCTGTGGTTATCCGAGAGTTCCAGCAACGCGAACCAGGGTTGGCTGACACCGATAAAAGGTTGCGGCCCCTCGGGAAATTGCTCGCGCAGCAGCGCCAGGCAATCGGCACTGAGCAGTTCGAAAGCGGTGAGGCTGGCGCCAAACCCGGCGCGGGCATGGGACAGGAATTGCACCGCTTGCGCCAGCGAGTCGAAGGCCAGCAACGCCGTGGCTTGCGCCTTGGGCAGCGGGAACAGTTTCAGCGTGGCGGCGGTGATAATGCCGAGGGTGCCTTCGCTGCCGATGTACAGGTCGCGCAGGTCATAACCGGTGTTGTCCTTGCGCAGACCGCGCAGGCCATTCCAGATTTCACCCTCGGCGGTCACCACTTCCAGCCCCAGCGTCAGCTCGCGGGTATTGCCGTAGCGCAACACGGCGGTGCCGCCGGCGTTGGTGCCGAGATTGCCGCCAATCGTGCAACTGCCTTCGGCGCCCAGACTCAGAGGAAACAAGCGACCGGCCTCACGGGCGACGTCCTGCACGTTTTGCAGAATGCAGCCGGCTTCGACGGTCAGCGTGTCGTTGTCGGTGTCTACGGCGCGCACCCGGTTCAGGCGATCCAGCAACAGCAACACCGCACGGCCGCTGGCGTCCGGGGTGGCGCCGCCCATCAACCCGGTGTTGCCGCCCTGCACCACCACGGGCGTATCGGCGGCCACGCAGGCACGGACCACTGCCGCGACCTCTTCGGTATTGGCCGGGTGCACCGCGGCAATGACCTGGCCGACGTAACGGCCCTGTTTATCGGTCAGGTACGGCGCGGCCTCTTCGCTGCTCTGCACATGGCTGGCGCCGAGCAGTTGCTGCAAGTCTGCGAACAGACTCACGGAAGCACCGCCAGCGGCGCGGCATTGCGATATTTTTCGTGCAAGTCGCGCAGGGCCTGAGATGGCGCCATGCCGGTGCGTTCGCCCAGTTCGATCAGCCAGCCACTGCGGTGCCAGTCGCGCACGATGGCATCCAGTTTCGCCTGGGTATCGTGCTCGCCCTTGCGCAACCAGATCACCGAGTTGGAGGGGATCAAATCACCCGGCAGCGGGATTTCATAACCGGCCCACTCGGCATCGCTCAACAACGCATGCATGGTCGGGCTGACATGCACCGCCGCCACGCAGCCATTGCCGCGCAGCGACAACAACGACTCGGACTGGCTGCGGAACGCCTTGATCTCGGCGCCGTAGGTTTCCTGCAACGGCTTGATGAAGTTGCTGCCCTGGGACACGCACACCGGCTTGCCCTTGAGGTCGGCCCATTGGGTAATGCCCGAGCCTTTGCGAATCAACGCCGCGCCGCCCACCTCTTCATAAGGCGTGGGCACATAATCGAGGATCTCGGCGCGCTCGTCGGTGAACTGCATGTTGGCGATCAGGATGTCGACCTTGCCCTGCTGCAAAAACTGCACGCGATTCGGCGCCAGGACCGAGACAGTGTTGGCTTCGACGCCCAAGGCCTTGGCAACGCCCTTGGCCAGTTCGACGTTGTAGCCCAGGTGCTCGCCGGTCTTCGGGTCGATGGTGCCGAACGGCGGCCCACTGAGAATCACCCCGACACTGATGGCGTGGCGCTGCTCGATCTTGTCCAGCGTGGCATCGGCTTGAGCCAGGTTCGCGCCCAACACGACAGCGCCGGCCAGGCACAGCGAGGACAGGTTTTTTACGGAAAAATAGCGATTCATGCGCGACTACCTTGAACAGCCGTCGCGCAATGCGCCGGCGTAGTGAAGACGATGAGTTGAATCAGGCGCCGTTGGCCTGAAACTTCTTTTGCAACTCGACCAGCGCCGGTGACGCGGGCGTGATGCGGTTGCGGGTCTGCGCTTCGATCAGCCAGCCGCTGCGGTGCAGTTCCTTGACGATCGGGTCGAGCCTGGCCTGGGTGTCGCTTTCGCCGCGACGGGTCCAGATCACCGAAGGCGCCGGGTTCAGTTCCGGGGAGATCGCTCGGTAGTCTTTCCATTCAGCACTGTCGGCGATCAACGGATTGACCAGCGTGGCGTCGTGCACGGCGGCGACGCAGTTGTTGCCACGCAACGCCAGCAAGGATTCCGACGAGCTCTTGAAGGCTTTGATCTCGACGCCCAACTCGGTGAGCGGCTTGACGTAGCTGCTGCCTTGCGAGGTGCAGACCGGCTGCCCCTTGAGGTCTTCCCAACGGCTGATCTTGCTGTCCTTGAGCACCGCCGCGGTGCCGCCGACCCGGTAAAACGGCGTCGGCACAAAACCGAGAATCTCGCCGCGTTCCGCCGTCCATTCCATGTTGGCGATCAGCAAATCGACTTTGCCCTGCTGCAGAAACTGCACGCGGTTGGCCGGCAAGACTGGGACCAGCTCCACTTCAGCGCCCAACTGGCGACCCAGTTCCTGAGCGAGTTCGACGTTCAAGCCGCGCGGCTTCTGGGTGACCGGATCAATCCCGCCAAACGGGCCGCCCGACAACAGCACGCCGACCGCCAGCGCATGACGCTGCTCGATCTTGTCCAGCGTCGCGTCAGCCTGGGCAGCCGTGCTGGCGGCCAGTGAGACCAGGGCGCCCAACATCACAGGCAATATTCGTTTTACAGGTGTGCGCTCGAACAACATGGTTTTCCCCCTCATGGATGATCGGCGTCCCCCGACCTGATGTGGGGGATCCTAGGTACAGCGTTGGTGTAACGGAAATTCAAATATCTAATATCGTTATAACTTGGCGTTTAGCGCTGAAAGACAGAATGGCTACAACCCCTGTATTTGTTGCTTAAAACCCCTTTCGCACTGAATAACCCAGAAAAAACACATAACGAGTCTTAATGCTTATGTTTAAACTCGTGATGTAAAAACAGCCCTGGAAACGCCCATGTCGACCCTGCCCACGCTTGATCTCGAATTGCTGCGCACTTTCATCGCGGTGGTGGATCACCACAGTTTTGCCGAGGCCGGCGCGCAACTGGACCGCACGCAATCGTCAGTCACCCAACACATGCAACGCCTGGAGCAACAGGTCGGGGTGAATCTGTTCGAGAAACGTGGGCGGCAAAAACAACTGACGGAAGCCGGGCTGCAGTTGCTGCGCCACGCACGGCAAATGCTCTCGCTCAACGACGAAGCCTTGAGTTCCCTGCGTGAAAGCAGCTTGAGCGGCGTGTTGCGCATCGGCTCGCCCCATGACATCGCTGACACGATCCTGCCGCCGATCCTCAGCCACATCGCTCGCTCGGCACCGCGCTTGCGCCTGGAAATCGACGTCGGTCGCAGCCCGTTCCTGATGGAAGACCTGCACCGGGGCAAGGTCGACATGGTGATTTCCACACGCGAAGACCCGAACCTCGAAGGCTTTGCCTTGCGCACCTCGCCGGTGTGGTGGATTTGCTCGGCGCAATACCTGCACAACCCCGGCGAACCCTTGCCGCTGATTCTCGTGGATGAGCCAAGCATCTATCGGCGCTATGCACTGGAAGCGCTGGAACGCGCGAACATTCCCTGGCGTCAGGCGTACCTGGCGTCGAACCTGATCGGCATTAAAGCGGCGACGCGCGCAGGACTGGGGGTCACCCCCCGAAGCATGGAAATGCTCGGCCCGGACATGCGTGTGCTGGGTGAAAATGATGGATTGCCGCGACTGCCGGACGTCACTTACTACCTGTGGATCCGGCCTAACACCGCCAACCTGATCGCGCGCAAGGCCTATGACCTGATCCGCGCGAGCCAGGGCCTGTCGTTTTCTTGAACGTCGATTCAGAGCTTGGCAATCGAGACCTCGGTGGATTTGACAAAGGCGATGACTTCGCTGCCCACCCTCAATTCGAGGTCGCGCACCGAGCGAGTGGTGATCACCGAGGTGACGATCCCGGATGCGGTTTGCACATCGATTTCCGAGACAACTTCGCCTTCGACGATTTCCTTGATGACACCATTGAACTGGTTGCGAACGTTGATCGCTTTGATGGTCATGATGCGGCTTCCTGTGTGATGTCGAACGCATCCGAACGGATGTGCAGGCGCCCAAAGTGCACCTCCCGGAACGACATTAAAAGGAATATATAATTATCTATTTATATCTTTTAGAAATATGAGGCCTCGCCCGAATTTGCATGCCACACCAAATCTGTAGGAGCCGGCTTGCTGGCGATGGTGATCTCACGGACGCCATCGCCGGCAAGCCGGCTCCTACAAAATCGCGGGGGGATTCGGGATTGAGGTTCACGCCAAACCTGTAGGAGCCCGGCTTGCCGGCGATGGCGGTCTTGCGGGCGCTATCGCCAGCAAGCCGGCTCCTACGGATCGGGGGTGTGTTCGGGATTGGGGGTTCTCGCCACACCTGTAGGAGCCCGGCTTGCTGGCGATGGCGATCTGGCGGACGCCTTCGCCGGCAAGCCTGGCTCCTACAAAATCGCGGGGGGATTCGGGATTGGGGGGGGCTCCTACAAAATCGCGGGGGGATTCGGGGC
>NZ_JAHBDD010000048.1:0-30431 GCF_019956155.1 Pseudomonas sp. BF-RE-22
GCGCCCCCTCGAGAGGCCGAGTGGAGGTTCTGCGCAGTGGGCAACCCGGCATGGATGCCGGGTTAGCCGCCCCCGGCCATGGATGGCCGATGGCGGCGGGCCCACGGAGCAGGACCGGAGCGAGGGCATGCCGAGCCTAGGCGAGGCACCGAACGAAAGGGGCAAGAGCCCTTGGTTACTTGCCGCTTCTGCAAGTGACTCGCCGTAAGGGCGAAACCGCCAGCCGCCATCACCACAACAACGAATATACACACCAAAAACAAATGCTAAGCAATCACCGCCAAATCTTGATATCGGTCAATTGCAGATCCGTCCTTTGTCCGTAACCTCCACTGCATGTTGTGTTTTTAGATGAATAAAAATCTATATGTAGTATCTGGAGGCCGAATGCAAAGCACGCTGATCTCAGTAGGAAGTAACCGTTTGCACAAGCGCAACGGTGACCTGGTTGCCTTCGACGCCGACAAGATCCGTCAGGCGTTGATCGCTGCCGGCAGGGCAACCGGGGAATACACCGACGTTGAAGCCGAAGGCCTGCTCGAGGCCGTACTCGCCCGTCTGGAAGGGCTGCCGAGACTGCATGTCGAACAGATCCAGGACCGTGTCGAACGGGTGCTGATGGACGCCGGTTTTTTCTTCGCCATGCGCGCCTACATCGTCTACCGCGAACAGCATGGACGCTTGCGCCGCGACCGCCGGACCCTGGTCGAGGTCGCCACCTCCATGAACGAATACCTCGACCGTGAAGACTGGCGGGTCCAGGCCAACGCCAATCAGGGCTATTCCTTGGGCGGGCTGGTGCTGAACGTGTCGGGCAAGGTCACCGCCAACTACTGGCTGGACGAGGTCTACAGCGAAGCCATCGGCCAGGCCCACCGCGAGGCGGATTTGCATGTGCACGACCTCGACATGCTCGCCGGTTATTGCGCCGGATGGTCGCTGCGCACGCTCTTGCACGAAGGGCTCAACGGTGTGCCGGGACGGGTCGAAGCCGGTCCGCCGAAGCACCTGAGCAGTGCCCTGGGGCAGATGGTGAATTTCCTTGGCACCCTACAAAACGAATGGGCCGGTGCCCAGGCGTTCAGTTCGTTCGACACCTACCTGGCGCCCTATGTGCGCAAGGACCAGCTGGGTTTCGAGCAGATACGCCAGGCGATCCAGGAATTCATCTACAACCTAAACGTACCGTCGCGCTGGGGCACGCAAACGCCCTTTACCAACCTGACCTTCGACTGGGTTTGCCCGCAGGATCTGCGCGAGCAGATCCCCATCATCGGCGGTGAGGAAATGCCGTTTGCCTATGGCGACCTGCAAGCCGAAATGGACCTGCTCAACCGCGCCTACATCGAGGTGATGCAGGCTGGCGATGCGAAAGGGCGGGTGTTCACCTTTCCGATCCCGACCTACAACATCACCCATGATTTTCCATGGGACAGTGAAAACGCTGACCGCCTGTTCGAGATGACTGCGCGTTACGGCTTGCCGTATTTCCAGAACTTCCTCAATTCGGACATGCAACCCAATCAGGTACGTTCGATGTGCTGCCGCTTGCAACTGGACGTGCGCGAGTTGCTCAAGCGCGGTGGCGGCTTGTTCGGCTCGGCGGAACAGACCGGATCGCTCGGCGTGGTGACCATCAACTGCGCGCGACTGGGTTATGTATTCAAGGGTGATACCAGCGGTTTGCTCAAGCGTCTGGACACGCTGATGGAACTGGCGATGGAGAGCCTGGAGGTCAAGCGCAAGGTGATTCAGCATCACATGGATGCCGGTTTGTACCCGTACACCAAGCGTTACCTCGGCACCTTGCGCAACCATTTCTCGACCATTGGCCTCAATGGCCTGCATGAAATGCTGCGCAATTTCACCGGCGACAAGGAGGGCATGCACACCGAGCACGGCCGGCAGTTTGCCCTGAGGATGCTGGACCATGTGCGCGCCACGCTCGTGCGTTTCCAGGAAGAAACCGGCCACCTCTACAACCTCGAGGCGACGCCGGCCGAGGGCACTACCTACCGTTTCGCCAAGGAAGACCTCAAGCGCTATCCCGACATTCTCCAGGCCGGCAGCGCGCAGGCGCCGTATTACACCAACTCCTCGCAACTGCCCGTGGGCTACACCGAAGACCCCTTCGAGGCCCTGGAACTGCAAGACGAATTGCAATGCAAATACACCGGCGGGACGGTCTTGCATCTGTACATGGCCGAGCGGATTTCTTCGACCCAAGCCTGCAAGCAACTGGTGCGCAAAGCCCTCGGGCGGTTCCGCCTGCCGTACCTGACCGTGACCCCGACATTCTCCATCTGCCCGGTGCACGGCTACCTCGATGGCGAGCACGAGTTCTGCCCCAAATGCGACGAGATCCTGCTGCTCAAAGAACAGCAAACCGGCACCGTTCACTGATTTCGATCCACTCAACCGCAAGGAGCTTCACCATGATTGCATCGCAAACACTGCCCCAGGCTCAACGTCAACGCTGCGAAGTCTGGACCCGGGTGATGGGTTATCACCGTCCGGTGTCGGCGTTCAATCCGGGCAAACAGTCGGAGCACCGCGAACGGGTGCACTTCACCGAAAGCGCGGCCGTGGCCGGGCGCCAATGAGTCGAATGCTGCGGGTCGGGGGCATGGTGCCCCTGACCACTATCGACTATCCGGGACAGCTCGCCTGCGTGCTGTTTTGCCAGGGGTGCGCCTGGCGTTGTCGTTACTGCCATAACCCGCAACTGATCCCGCCTCGTGGCACCGAGGAAGTGGATTGGCGGCGGGTTATGGCGTTTCTGCAACGTCGACAGGACCTGCTCGATGCCGTGGTGTTCAGCGGCGGTGAGCCGACCTTGCAGGACGCGTTGCCCGGCGCCATGGATGAAGTGCGCGCCATGGGATTTCGCATCGGTTTGCACAGCGCCGGCATCAAGCCGGCCGCGTTCGCCAAGGCGCTGGCCGGGGCCGACTGGGTGGGCTTCGACGTCAAGGCATTGCCCGAGGATTGCCAGGCCATCACCCGCGTCGAGGGCAGCGGAACAGCCAACTGGCGCAGCCTCGAGCATCTGCTGGCCAGCGATGTCGACTACGAATGCCGCACCACCGTGCATTGGCATCTCGTCGAACCGGCACGTCTGTTGACCCTCGCGCAGCGATTGAGCGCGCTGGGCGTCAAACGCTTCGCCGTGCAACTGGTGCGCACCGAGCGGATGTTCGATCCGCTGCTGCCGAGCGTTTCGGCACAGGCTTTGCTACCCGATCTTTGGGAGGCGATGCGCGAGTTGTTTCCAGCGTTCGTGTTACGGGGGTAACCGAACCTGCGAATCAACGTTCAACAGTGACATCCACCATGAATTTCAAATGCGCTGCCAATCAGGCAGGTATCAAACTGGGAGCATTTGATATGGCTAAATTAACCACGGCACAACGGATCGTCATCGGCTTTGCAATCGCGCCGCTGGCGCTGATGGGCATGGCGTTTTACGCGTTGCACGATCTGGCAACGCTCAAGGAACAGGCGGTGGTCATCGTCAAACAGGACTGGCCGAAGATCGAACCGATCATGGTCATTGCCACGGGCGTGCGCGATAACGCCAGGAACACCCGGGACTTGCTGATCAACAAGGACAATCAGCAAGTGCAGCAGTCGATCGACGCCACCAAGAAACGCATCACCCAGGCGCTCGAAACCCTTGAGCCGCTGTTCTATCTGCCAGAGGGCAAAGCCGCATACCTGGCCTTGAAAAAGAACCGCGAAGCCTACGTTGCCGCGTTCACCCAGGTGCAGGTCTTGATTCGGCAAGGGGCTTCCGACGATGCCATGGCCCAGCTGAAGCAGAAAGTCGTACCGGCCGAAGCCGAGGTGTATCGCAGCCTGGATGAGTTGATGGCGCTGCAAGGGAAAATCTTCATCGACCGTGAACAGTCGGCGCAGGCACTGTACAGCGATGCCCGGCGTAACATGCTCGGGTTGTTCCTGTTCTGCCTGGCGCTGGTGATTGCCGCTGCGATAGTCGTCACGCGCAGTGTGACCCGGCCATTGGGTGGCGAGCCGGATGATGCCGCACGGTTCTTGAGTGAAATCGCCGAGGGCGACCTGACGATTCAGGTGCCGGTGGGTGCAAGTGCCGACGGCAGTGTGATGATGAACATGCATCAGATGCAGCAAAGCCTGAATGCCATGGTCAAGCACATCGCTTCTTCGGTAGACCGGGTAGCCAGCTCTTCCGAAGAACTGAGTGCCGTCAGCAGCCAGACCGCCAGCAACCTGCAATTGCAGGGGCTGGAGATCGAGCAGGCGGCTGCGGCGGTGAATCAGATGACGGCTGCGGTGGATGAAGTGGCGCGCAACGCGGTCAGTACTTCCGAGGCCTCCAAACAATCCGAGCAAACCGCGCAGCGCGGCCGCGAACAGGTTCAGGAAACCGTGGTCGCCATCGGCGAACTGGCCGATGGCGTCACCGACACCTCGCAACGCATCGAGCAACTGGCGGGCCGGGTGCAGGACATCAGCAAAGTCCTGGACGTGATTCGCAGCATCGCCGAGCAGACCAATCTGCTGGCCCTCAACGCGGCAATTGAAGCCGCACGGGCCGGGGATGCCGGGCGCGGCTTTGCCGTGGTCGCCGATGAAGTGCGTGCGCTGGCGCATCGCACGCAGGAGTCCACCCAGGAAATCGAGCAGATGATCGGCAACATTCGCCAGGATACCGGCCATGCGGTGACGGCCATGCAAAGCAGCAGTCATCTGGTGCGGGCCACCCTGGAAGTGGCGCAGCGCTCAGGTGATGCACTGGATCAGATCACCCGGTCCATCTCGCAGATCAATGAACGCAACCTGATGATTGCCAGTGCCACGGAGGAGCAGGCGTTGGTGGCGCGTGAGGTGGATCGCAATCTGGTGGGGATTCGCACCTTGTCCGAGCAAGTCTTGCTGGGTGCGCAGCACACCGACACCGCTGGCCATGAACTGGCACAGATGGCCGGGGCGCTGCATCAGACCGTAGCGCGATTCAAGGTCTAGACCACCCGGGCGGGTGGTTGTGGAGGTGGGCGCTCAGGACCAGCCCCAGAACTGCAACCACCAGCCAAACCCGATCAAACCATTGGCTAACAGCAGGCAGGCGCTGCCCGACATGCGCCGCGCCAGAGAGCGGTTTTCGCGGTTCAGTCGCTTCCATCCCAGCAGCAAACTCCAGCCTATCGCGGCCACCAACAGGCAGGCCCTGACCGGTTGCACCCATTCCAGCAGCAAACCTTCATAGCGCAGCAGTTTCACGGTGGTTGCCGACAACCCGAGAAACAGTCCCGCACCACCCAGGGGCGTGAGTGTGAGCGCCAGGGGCCAATACAGTGCACGATCACCCGCCAGTCGAGCGGTCAGGCGCAAGAGAACCATTAGTACGGTGCCGAGCAGCACCGAACTCAAACTCAGGTAAGTGACGATGCTGAACCCGTCGAGCCAACTGAAGCTGTCGTTGAGCTGCGGGTAGTGGGTGAGCAGCCACCAGGGCGCGTTGTCTTGCAAGGCCCAGAGCTGGTCGTGTTCAACCAGCCATTGGGCGAGCGTTTGTTTGAGGGCGACGAACCAGGGGCTGACCGTCCACTGGAATGCGCCCATCGCCAGGCCGATCACACCGAACAGCAGCAAGCGAGCATCCCACGGGGATAGCGTCTGCGACGTCGCGTGAAGAATCTCTTGATTGCCCGACCGGGCGATCAACTGGACGGCACCGCGTTGCCCGCTGCAGCGCCCACAGGCATGGCAATCACTGGCGCCTTGCAGGCGTCGGATATCGAGCAACGGTGCGCAGTTGGGGGGCGGCAGGCGTGGCGGGGCGTTTTCTATCCAGCGTTGTTCGTTGACCTGAAAATGCACCGGCGCCAGGCGGGCGAGCAGTGCAAACACGCCGCTGACCGGGCACAGGTAACGGCACCAGACCCGCTTGCCTCGGGCGAACAACAACCCGACGACCACCGCAGCGACTGTCGAACCACCCAGAATCAACAGCGCCGCCTGGGCGTAGTCATAGACGCTGATCAACTGGCCATAGAGGGTCGTCAGGCAGAACGCCAGGGTCGGCCAGCCGCCCCAGCGCAACCAGCGCGGCACGCCCATGCCTTTGCCGTAATGGCTGGCCCATTCGCTGAGCGAGCCTTCCGGACACAGCACGCCACACCAGAGCCGACCGAACATCACGATCGACAGCAGCACGAACGGCCACCAGATCCCCCAAAACAAAAACTGCGCAAGCAAGGTCAGGTTGTCGAGCATCCGTGCCTGACTGTCCGGCAGCGGCAGCAGCGGCGGGATCACCAACAGCACTGCGTAAAACACCACAACCAGCCACTGCGCGGCACGAATGAACCGCGCATGGCGACGCATCCCGTCGCCCATTTGCTGGAGCCATCGATTGTGCCAACTCAGTTCAGGCATGGGACTTTTTCCATCGTCCGTTGCCGTAGCCATCCGCCGACGACCAGCCAGTAACCGATCCATACCAGCAAGGTCAGGCCGCTGGGGGTTGCCCGATAACCGGCAAAACCGGCGAGGAAACCACCGAGCCCATGGCTGTCGCTCAGTAAGACGCTGCTGTCCCAGAACGCGTCGCCAATGACGCCGTAAACCTGCTCCGGCAGATCGAGGGCGAGCAGTTGGCCGCCGATTCGCTCGGTGCCACTGACCAGCAATGCGGCCCCGAGCATGAGCAGGATGACTTCGCTGATGGCAAAGAATCGTTGCCACGAAATGAACCGGCGACTGCTGTGCAGCAGGATGATGGTCAACGCCGACAGCACCAGCCCCATGGCGCCGCCGATGGCAAACAAACCGAGCTGCGGGCCTCGCAGTTGAGCACCGGCGCCATAGAGAAACACGACCGTTTCACTGCCTTCACGACTGACCGCAAGCATCGCCAGCAGCAACAACCCCATGCCGCCTTGCCGGGCCAGATGGCTGTCGGCGTGGCGCTGCAAATCCTGTTTGAGGGAGCGTCCGTGACGGTGCATCCAGCCCACCATCTGCACCATCAACAGGCTAGCAACCAGCGCGAGTGCGGCCTGGAACCATTCACTGGCCGACCCGCTCATGGCCTCGCCGGCAAACAGAATCAGCACGGCCAACAGACCCGAGAGCAGCAACCCCAGCCCCACGCCGACCCACAAGTATTTGACCAGTCGATGGCCCTGGTACTGCTGGCTGGCCCAGGCCTGGAGAATGCCGATCACCAGCAACGCCTCGACGCTTTCGCGCCAGACGATGAACATTGATTGATTCATGAAAACTCCGTGCGCTGACAGGTTATTTCGCGAGGATGCCGCCCTCGGGCAGTTGCGGATTGAACTCGTCGAAAAACGGGTAGTGACCGGGCCTGAGCGGGTGAATGACGACAAAGGTGGTCACGCCCGGTGACATGACTTTTTCAACCCGCAGCGGTGTGCTCTCGAATTCGGCCGGCCCCTGACCGTTGTTTTTCAGGACGATCTTGAATCGCTGCCCGGCCGGGACCTCCAGCAAGGCCGGCGTGAAGTGACCATCGCGCAGGATCAGTTCGTAGCTCGGCAACTCGGCATGGGCGGTCAACGGCGCAAGGGCTCCAGCCACCAGCAGGCAGGCAACCTGCAGGCGTTTCATTCAATAGCCACCTTTTTTGCCAATGCCGGCGTAGACGAATTCGTAGTGCAGCTCGCAGCGTTCGAACCAGGGCGCGACACCGGTTTCCTTGTCGGTGTGGCGACCGAGAGAGGCGTGACCACCGGGTGGCAGGATGGTGAAGGTGAGTTGATATTTGCCCGGCCCCATCAGCTTCACATTGTCGCCGTAGTGCGGACCGTCGTTGGCGACCATGGCGTGGAAATCGCCTTTGAGTTCCGGGTCTTTGCCTTGCTTTTTCAGATTGAAAGAGACGTTGAGATAGGGCACGAAACTGCCTTCCTGAAAGCCCTGGTGATTATCCGCAGTGGCGCGGATGTCGGCCTCCAGGTGCACATCCGAATCCGCAGTGGCGCGCATCATGCCCGCCGGTTCCATCTCGATCGGTTGCAGATAAACCGCCCCGACTTCCAGCCCCGGACACAGCTGTGGTTCGCCGATCGGGTATTCCTTGGCCTGAGCCAGTGGTACGAGCAAGAGCAAAGCGAGTGTGAGAGAGGTACGCATGATTTCTTCCTGGGCACTGACGAGTAGGAACCCGAGTCTAGGAAGGTTTGCTGCGAACAATAATGATTGCTATCAAGTTTTGAGTAATTAAACCGACGGCTCGTCGCGCCGGCGAAATCGCTGGGCGCGCTCGACGCTGTGGGTCATCTGTGCCGCCGCATGGACGGTCAACGGATGCTGGGTAAATCCGGCTCTGGGGGAAATGTAGCCGGCCATTTCCCGGGCAACGGCGAGCTGACGTTCCGAACCTTCTGCCAGCAGCGCGATGACCAGGTTTTCCAGGGCAATCACGCGGACACGCAAGTGAACCAGTTCGGCGTTTGTCAGCGCAGGCGGGGCGATAAAGGCATCGCTATCGATGGATGTTGCGGCGTCTTGATCGTCCCATGTCGACAGCGGTGGACGGTCGGGTGTCTCTGCGTTCGGGTGAGGATTTTTATTGATCATGAGCGACGTCTCCAAGTCTGTTCGGCCGTTATCAGCTTAGCCTCAGGATCATGATCGGGGGAGGGCAGTCACTCGATGTCGATAGCTTGATATCCATCAAGGACGACTTTGCACAGAGGCTGTAGGTTGGAAAAACGCCTCTCAAAGACCGGAGATCGGCATGGCCAAGAATTTCCCCGACAACCCCAAACACCCCGAGCGGATTTGCTGGGGGTGCGACCGGTATTGTCCGGCCAAGTCGTTGGCGTGCGGCAATGGCTCCGAGCGTACGATGCATCCGGCCGAGATGTTTGGCGAAGACTGGAATGTGCCCGGCGATTGGGGTATCGAGCCCCTCATCGTCACAACCAAGGCGGCGGATGACGATATCTGACGCAGGTCCAACCTGGTCATAGCGCAGCATTGCGTTCCATGCCCGCCACCATCTGTCATGAAATGAAAAGCCTGTGTCGTCTGATGAGAAGCGGCTCACCAGACTGCGTCCTACAGTCCAATCAGCGCAAATCGACGCTGTACAGACTGGAGAATAAGAAAAAATGGCCAACGCCGTACGCTTCTACGAAACCGGTGGTCCCGAAGTCCTCCGTTATGAGGAGGTCGAGGTCGGCGATCCCGGTCCAGGCCAGGTTCGTCTTCGTCATGTGGCTGTAGGCCTTAATTATGCCGACACCTATTTTCGCAATGGCACTTACCCGATTCCGATGCCCAACGGCATGGGGGTTGAAGCGTCCGGTGTGGTCCAGGCCGTTGGCGAAGGGGTGACCAACGTCCAGGTGGGGGACCGCGTCACCTATACCGGTTTCCTCAACACCCTTGGCGCCTACAGCACCGAACGGCTGATCGCGGCCGCGCCGTTGATCAAGCTGCCGGAAACCATCAGTTTCGAGACCGCTGCGGCCATGACCATGCGCGGCCTGACGTCTTCGTACCTGATGCGCCGCATCTACGACTTCAAGGAAGGCGACAGCATTCTGCTGCACGCCGCCGCCGGTGGCGTCGGCCTGATCGTCTCGCAGTGGGCCAAATTGCTCGGCTTGAACGTGATCGGCACGGTTTCGACCGAGGAAAAGGCCCAAATCGCCCGGGCTCACGGTTGCGACCATACTATCAATTACAGCCATGAAGACGTCGCCGCCCGCGTTCGCGAATTGACCGCTGGCGTTGGCGTCAACGTGGTGTTCGACAGCGTCGGCAAGAACACCTTCGCCGGCTCCCTGGATTCGCTCAAGCGTCGTGGCCTGATGGTGTGCGTCGGCACGGCATCCGGTCCGATCCCTGCGTTCGACCCGGTGATGCTGGCGATGAAAGGCTCGTTGTTCCTGACCCGTCCGGCCCTGGCTGACTACATCGCCGACCCTGCGGAGAAAGCCGCCCTGGCCGGTGAGTTGTTCGACCACGTCGGCAGCGGCCGGATCAAGATCGAGATCAACCAGCACTATGCCTTGCAGGACGCGGTGCAGGCTCATCGCGACCTTGAGTCGCGCAAGACCACCGGTTCGTCGATTTTCGTCATTTAAGGAGCGGCCAGCCATGAAAGTCGAACAATTGACCTGCAACATCGGCGCCGAACTGATCGGCGTGAACCTCGCCGACGCGGTGCATGACGACGGTCTGTTTGCCGAGATTCGTGCCCAGTTGCTCAAGCACCGGGTGGTGTTCCTGCGTGATCAGGACATCACTCGCGACGAGCACGTGGCCTTCGCTCGCCGCTTTGGTGAGTTGGAAGACCATCCGGTGGCCGGCAGCGATCCGGATCATCCGGGGCTGGTGCGCATCTACAAGAATCCGGACCAGCCGATGGACCGCTATGAAAACGCCTGGCACACCGACGCCACCTGGCGCGAGGCGCCGCCAATGGGGTGCGTGTTGCGCTGCGTGGAATGCCCGCCGGTCGGCGGCGACACCATGTGGGCCAACATGGTCGAGGCTTATGCGCGTTTGCCGGAAGACGTGAAGGTGAAAATCGCCGACCTGCGTGCCCGTCACAGCATCGAAGCGAGTTTCGGTGCGGCGATGCCGATCGAGAAACGCCTGGCGCTCAAGGCGATGTACCCGGACGCCGAGCACCCGGTGGTGCGCACCCACCCGGAAACCGGCGAGAAGGTGCTGTTCGTCAACGCCTTCACCACCCACATCAGCAACTACCACACCTCTGAGCGGGTGCGCTTCGGCCAGGACGCCAACCCCGGCGCCAGCGAATTGCTGCGCTACCTGATCAGCCAGGCGTACATCCCCGAGTATCAGGTGCGCTGGCGCTGGAAGCCCAACAGCATCGCCATCTGGGACAACCGCAGTACCCAGCACTACGCCGTCATGGATTACCCGCCGTGCCATCGCAAGATGGAGCGCGCCGGGATCATCGGCGACAAGACCTACTGATCGACCCTTTCTGCATACGCACTCGTAAACACGTCTGCCCGGCACGATCCCGGGTGGGCGGGACAATCATAAAAAGTGGAGTAAATCATGCAATTCTTCGACGATTCCCTGCACCCGGAAAACATGGAAAAAGTGGTCATCACCGTGGCCCCGTACGGCCCGGAATGGATGCCTGAAGATTTCCCGGAAGACATCCCGCTGACCATGGACGAGCAAGTCCAGAAAGCGGTCGATTGCTATGAAGCCGGCGCCACCGTGCTGCACCTGCATGTGCGTGAACTGGACGGCAAGGGCTCCAAGCGCCTGTCGAAGTTCAACGAGCTGATCGCCGGCGTGCGCGAAGCCGTGCCGGACATGATCATCCAGGTCGGCGGTTCGATTTCCTTCGCCCCGGAAAGTGATGGCGAAGCCGCCAAATGGCTGTCCGACGATACCCGCCACATGCTGGCCGAGCTGACGCCAAAACCGGATCAGGTCACGGTGGCGATCAACACCACCCAGATGAACATCATGGAGCTGCTGTATCCGCAATACCTGGAAGGTACCTCACTGGCTAACCCGTTGATCCAGGCTGCCTACAGCGAAATGACCGTACCGGCCGGCCCGGCCTGGGTTGCCGAGCACCTCAAGCGCCTGATGGACAACGACATCCAGCCGCACTTCCAGCTGACCGGCATGCATGCCCTGGAAACCCTCGAGCGCCTGGTGCGCAAGGGCATCTACAAGGGCCCGCTGAACCTGACCTGGATCGGCATCGGTGGCGGTTTCGACGGCCCGAACCCGTTCAACTTCTTCAATTTCATCCACCGCGCGCCGAACGGCTGCACCCTGACCTCCGAGTCGCTGCTCAAGAACGTCATGCCGTTCAACACCATGTCGATGGCCATGGGCATGCACCCGCGCGTGGGCAATGAAGACACTATCATTGATCACAAGGGTGATCGCTTCGGCTCGGTGGCGCAGATCCAGCAAACCGTGCGCATTGCCCATGAACTGGGTCGCGAAATCGCCACGGGCAAAGAAGCCCGCGAGATTTATCGCATCGGTGTGAAGTACGACAGCATCGAGCAGACCCTGCTGGCCAACGGTATGGCCCCCAACCGCAAGGCTGGGCAAAAGGGTGTGCCGCAACGCGGCTGACCGGCGGTCCGGACGAGGGGCCGCAACCTCTCGTCCACCGCACTGCAACACGCTTGATAACAACAATAAATAAAAGCATTGAGGAGGCTGCATGGCCTTTCACCCAATCGCCGCTGACGATGACGACGCAGGTTGCGTCGGCGTTTCGCGCCAATATGCCTGGATCGTTTTTGCATTGACGTTCGGCCTGTTGATTTCCGATTACATGTCGCGTCAGGTGCTGAACGCGGTATTCCCGCTGCTCAAGAGCGAGTGGGCCCTGAGCGACGGCCAGCTCGGGTTGCTCAGCGGCATCGTTGCCTTGATGGTCGGCCTGCTGACATTCCCGCTGTCGTTGATGGCTGACCGCTTTGGACGAGTCAAGAGCCTGGCGCTGATGGCGTTGCTGTGGAGCCTGGCCACGCTGGGCTGCGCATTGGCGCAGGATTACCAGCAAATGTTCATTGCCCGGTTCATGGTCGGCGTCGGTGAAGCGGCTTATGGCAGCGTCGGTATCGCCGTGGTGATTTCGGTGTTTCCGAAACACATGCGCGCCACCCTGGCCAGCGCGTTCATGGCGGGCGGCATGTTCGGCTCGGTGCTGGGCATGGCGTTGGGCGGTGCCATCGCGGCCAAGCTAGGCTGGCGCTGGTCGTTCGCCGGCATGGCGCTGTTTGGTCTGGTGCTGGCGATGCTTTATCCGATCATCGTCAAGGAAGCGCGCATCGCACCGCAACGGGTCGCCAAGGCTGTCGCGGGGGCCAAGCGTCCGCTGCGTACGCTGTGGTCCAGTCGTTCGGTGGTAGCGACCTACGTCGCCAGCGGCTTGCAGCTGTTCGTCGGCGGCACGGTGATGGTGTGGATTCCCAGCTACCTCAATCGCTACTACGACATGCCGACGGACAAAGCCGGCGCCATGGCGGCGATCATCGTGCTGTGCAGCGGTGCGGGGATGATTGTGTGCGGCATGCTCAGCGATCGGCTATGTCGCAACTCGCCGGAACGCAAGGTCAGCCTGGCCATCGCCTTTTGCCTGGGCAGTTGCCTGCTGCTGTCGGCGGCGTTCGCAATGACGGCAGGGCCTATGCAACTGGCACTGATTTGCCTGGGCATGCTGATTGCCACCGGCACCACCGGCCCGGCTGGCGCGATGGTCGCCAACCTGACCCATTACTCGGTCCATGGCACGGCCTTCGCCACGCTGACATTGGCCAACAACATGCTGGGACTGGCGCCGGGGCCGTTCATCACAGGAAGGGTGTCGGACCTCATCGGCCTGCATGCCGCTTTCCAGCTGGTGCCATTGGTCAGCCTCGCGGCAGCGGCCGTGTTCTTTTATGCCAAGTGTCATTACCACAAAGATATTGCCCGCCTTCAGGGTCAGCGTGTGCCTGACCCCGTCAGCGAAGCCGGGTTAGAGGTGAAGTTGTGAGTCGTCGTCTACAGATTGATGTGTTTTTCGATTTTATCTGCCCTTGGTGCCTGATCGGCAAACGCCAACTGGAGCATGCGCAGGTACAGTTTCGCAGTCGCCATCCGGATGTGCAGATCAGCACGCAGTGGCATGGCGTGCAGTTGCTGCCGCAGTTGCCGTTGGAGGGTGAGCCCTTCGTCGATTTCTACCGCAAGCGCCTGGGCAATGCCGATGCCATGACCATGCGCCAGGCCCAGGTACAAAAGGCTGCCGCGGCGGTTGGACTGAGCATCGACCTTGGCCAGATCGAGACGATGCCCAATACCGCAGACGCCCATCGCCTGTTCGAGCGGGTCAGCGCGCTGGGCAACGCTGCCCAGAGTGAAATGTTGCTAGAGCGGCTGTTCGCCGCTTATTTCCGCAAACGCGAAAACCTTGGTTGCCGCGAGACCTTGCTCGCCATTGCCCGCTCCTGCGGCATTGATGCGCAGGTCTTGGCTGACTGCCTGACGGGCGACGCCACTCCATTTGCTGGATCACCCGAGGCGAGCAGTGGCGTACCGGGCTTTCAGTTCGATCGCCGCATGACGGTGGTGGGCGCGCAACCTGCAGCGGTGTTGCTCGGGGCCATGAGCCAGGCACTGAAAGAAAGTGATTACGAGCGGCAACCTGTATGACCCGGCGTATCCCCGTGCCTGCCGGCAAACACCCGCAGGTCGGCGGTCGTGCACTGTTCGAATTCGATGACAAAAGCCTGGCGCTGTTCAACGTCGAAGGTGACTTGTTCGCCATCGACGACAGTTGCCCGCACCAGGGCGCTTCGCTGTGTGGCGGGCGACTTGAGGGGCGAGTGATTCAGTGTTGCGCCCATGGTCTGCGCTTCGATCTGCGCAGCGGTTACCTGCTCAATTCCACCGCAGTCAAAGTCGCCAACTACCCGGTCGAGATCATCGACGGCCAGGCATTCATCGTCATTGTTCCCGAGGAGGCCGCGCCATGAGCGCCATCGCTCTCACCCGTATCCACAGCCGAACGCGCGAACTGGCGCCGGGTTTTGTCGTCAGTCTGATCGTGGCGGCGGCCGCGTCCTTTTTGTCCGAGCACTACGGTGCGCCGGTGATGCTGTTTGCCTTGCTATTGGGCATGGCCCTGAATTTTCTGGCCGGCGACGGTGCCTGCAAGGCCGGCATCGAATTCACGGCGCGCACCGTGTTGCGCATCGGCGTGGCGCTGCTGGGCATGCGCATCACCCTTGAACAGATGGCTGCGCTGGGCTGGAAGCCAGTGGCGCTGGTGGTGATTCTGGTGGTGGTGACCATCGGCGTTTCAGTGATCGCTGCCAAGGCGCTGGGCTTCCAGCGTTTGTTCGGCATGCTCACCGGAGGGGCTACCGCGATTTGTGGTGCATCGGCCGCGTTGGCGCTGGCGGCAGCGCTGCCCAATCATCCGCAGAAAGAACGCGCGACCTTGTTCACGGTGATTGGGGTGTCGGCGCTGTCGACTCTGGCGATGATCGTGTACCCGATGATTGCCAATTGGCTGCAACTGTCGCCGCAAGTGGCCGGGGTGTTTCTCGGGGCGACCATCCATGACGTGGCCCAGGTGGTCGGCGCCGGTTACAGCATGTCGACCGAGACTGGCGATACGGCCACGGTGGTCAAGCTTATGCGGGTCGCCATGCTGCTGCCGGTGATCGTCACCGCCGCGATGATCACCCGCATGCAGGGCGCCGATCCGACCGGCAAGCGACCGCCGTTGCTGCCGTGGTTCGCCGTCGGTTTCCTGTTGCTGGCGTGCATCAACAGCACCGGCTGGGTGGCCCCGGTGGTGCAGGGCTCGATCAATGAGCTGTCGCGCTGGTGCCTGGTGGTGTCCATCAGTGCCCTGGGCATGAAGACCCAACTCAAGGAGCTGGCGGCGGTGGGTATCAAGCCGATCCTGTTGATGGTGGGGGAGACGGTGTTCCTCGTCGTGCTGGTGCTGTTGTTGCTGCACTGGGGCCTTTGACACCCGACGCAAAACGCTTTTTGACAGAGGGCTGCACCGCGGTTGACTCCTCACTGTGGTGGTGTCCTCGACCGGTGTCGACAACACCGGTTTTTTCGGCGACTGTGCCAGCAGTCGCCTTTTTTTTTTGCCCGGTGTGAGCTCGCTGGGGGAAGGACCAGAGGCCAAGCTTCCCACGTCATCGTTGACCTCCATCGGTGCCTTTGCCAGCGTTGATCCATGCCGTGTCAAAGCTTGTGGGAGATTGTTGTTTGAGTACATATCCATTGCTGCGGTGATGGCGGCTATTGGTTTCGCCCTTACGGCGAGTCACTTTCGAAAAGCGCGAAAGTAACCAAAGCGCTTCTGCCCCTTTCGTTCGGTGGCTCGCTAATGCTCGCCATGCCCTCGCTCCGGTCCTGCTCCGTGGGCCCGCCGCCATCGGCCATCCCTGGCCGGGGGCGGCTAACCCGGCATCCATGCCGGGTTGCCCACTGCGCAGAACCTGCGCTCGGCCTCTCGAGGGGGCGACGACCGCCACAGCCGCCGAGGCGGCCTGAAAGCCGACCTGGCTCATTTGCGTACGCGTTCTCCTTCTCTGCTGCGCTCACTCATTCCGAGCATGTACACCGCTCCCCTGTAGGAGCCGGCTTGCTGGCGATAGCGGTGGGTCAGACAATTAATGTGTTGGTTGGACGGACGCCATCGCCAGCAAGCCGGCTCCTACACGGGATCGGGTTCACACGGTCAAAATTGTAGGAGCCAGCTTGCTGGCGATGGACGTCAACGATAACGCGGGCTGTCTGAATGAACGCGGTGTCCAGACGATTTTCGCCGGCAAGCCGGCTCCTACAGGGAATCCCATACGCTTTTGATTTCCACCACTCATCAGGCCGAGCGTTAGCTCGCCTTCCGCTTTTGATCTTGAGGTATACGCCCCCTCGAGAGGCCGAGTGGAGGTTCTGCGTAGTGGGCAACCCGGCATGGATGCCGGGTTAGCCGCCCCCGGCCAGGGATGGCCGATGGCGGCGGGCCCACGGAGCAGGACCGGAGCGAGGGTATGCCGAGCCACAGCGAGGCACCGAACGAAAGGGGCAAGAGCGCTTGGTTACTTGGCGCTTTTCCAAGTGACTCGCCGTAAGGGCGAAACCCATAGCGGCCGTTACCGCAGGAATGGATATGTACACCTGAAAGAGATTGGTCGGCTGTCTGGCTCACTCCTACAACAGGCGCGATATCAGTAGGGTTTGGGTGGGGCCGCGTCCGTCGGGGCTTTTGCCGAACCCTGCTTTTGCACCCGCCACGTCGCCGGCGGCATGCCGAACTGGCTGATGAACCACCGCGTAAACGAACTCGCCATCGAGTAGCCAAGCATGTCAGCAATGCGACCGAGCGTGTAATTCGGGTTGTCCAGATAACGCAGCACCAGGTCGCGGCGCACATCGTTGATCACATCGTTGAACGCACAGCCATCATCCTTGAGGCGACGTTGCAGGGTGCGAACGTTCATGCCCTGGCTCTGCGCGACTTGCTCGATGGTAGCGCGGCCCATGGGCAGCAGCAGGTAGATGGCCTTGCGCACTTCGAACAGCATCGAAGTGCCTTGGTGGCTTTGCAGCGAATCGAGGTAGCTCTGGGCGTAGCGGGCCATGGCCGGGTCGGCATTGGCGTTGGTCATGTCCAGGCTGGCACCTGCGCAGACGATGCCGTTGAACTCACTGCCGAACTCCAGGGTGCAGCCGAACAGGCGACGGTGCAGTTGAAGGTTGTCGGGGGGCTGGTGGGTGAAATTGACGCTGTAGGGATGCCAGTGAGAGCCGAGCAGGGCGGCGCACAGGCGGAACATCACGCCGATGGCAAGCTCGGTGGCCTGTCGACTGGGCATCGGCGAGTCGGTGACCACCTCTTCGCGAATGATCACCATCTTGCCGGCCTCTTCAATGAAGATGGCCAGCGAATCATTCATCAAGTGCCGGTAATGCACCACCACCTGCAAGGCATCACGCAGCGTGCGCTGATGGCTGAGCAGCAGGCTGACCACGCCGAAGTCCGAGAGCTGGCGCGACTCGGCCATGCTCAGGCCGAAGTTCTGGCAGCCGCTGGCGGCGGCTGAATCCTCCAGCAGACGCACGGCGGCATCGATGGGAATGCGATGCTCAGGGGCTTGCAGCAGGGCTTTGCTCAAGCCGACGCCGGCCAGTACATCGCGCGGGTTGAACCCCAGGTACTGAGTAACCTCCAGGTAGTTGGTCAAGACAGCGGCGCGAACAAGCTTGGGCATGCGAAGGTCTTTCCTGGGCCGGTTGCGATTCAGATGAGCGTGGCGACTATATCCAGCACATCAGCGATTGAACAGTTGCGATGTTGTCGAGGGCGCTCGCCAGTTTCTGTCCGCAATCACCTCCGTTGTCGTGGAGCAATCGACGCACACCCATTGATTACAGTGAGCTGCAGAGAACCTGTGGGGATTTTCGACCAGTGGTCGGCGCGCGCCAATACCTGGAAATCTGTCATGAAAAGAAAAGTGCCTGACGTCCAATGAAAAGCGCCTGGGGTGGGCGCTCTTTAATGTCAGTCCTACAAAAAGCCCCTGGCCACAGAGCCAGTCGAGTCATCGAGAAAGCGTAGGTGCTGAAGTGGACAAACTGCAAACTGCCGCAACCGTTCTGATCGTACCGGGCCTGCGCGAGCACGTTGCCGAACATTGGCAGACGTTGCTTGAAGCCAGGCTGAGCAAGGTACGTAGTGTGCCGCCGCAGGAGACCGACAAGCTCGATTGCAACAAGCGCGTGCAAGCGATCCAGCACGCGCTGGAGCAGATCGACGGGCCGGTGATCCTGGTCGCCCATAGCGCCGGCGTACTGATGGTCGCGCACTGGGCCGCGCAGTACCGCCGGCCGATCAAGGGCGCGCTGCTCGCCGCGCCACCTGACCTCGATGCCCCTTGGCCGTCAGGCTACCCATCGCCTGAAACCCTGCGTAGCCAGGGTTGGGATCCTCTACCCAAAGGGCCGCTGCCATTTCGCAGCCTGGTGGCCGCCAGTACCAACGACCACCTCGCCAGCCTGGAAGCCGTTACGCACCTGGCTGAAGGCTGGGGCAGTGAGCTACTCAATCTGGGCGATGTCGGTCATCTCAATCCTGCTGCCGGGTATGGGCACTGGCCGCAAGCCGAAGCCCTCATCCTCGAGCTGGATCGCTAGTTCAGGCGCCGGTTGGCTCGCGCCATCCGGCATTTGCCCTCACTCCTGAAAAACGCAAACCCCTGGAACAAGAGGGTGCGCGAGGGCGGCTGCGCTTAAAACAAATACAAAATGGCGGAGACAACGCAATGCACAACAATAAGAGTCACGGGTTCACCGCTTCACGCTACACCTTGCTGGCCTCAGCCATTCTCGCGGCAACGGTGCCGATGGCCCATGCGGCAGAGATCGAGACAGGTAACCCGGACTGGACCGTTCGCCTGGATAACACCATCAAGTACAACTATGGCGTACGCACTGAAAGCGCGGACAAGCGCATGTTGGGCACGCCGAACAACAACGACGGCGACTACAACTTCCGCAAGGCCGGGACCAACATCACCAACCGCGTCGATCTGTTGACCGAGATGGACGTGGTCTACCAGAACCACATGGGCTTTCGCGTCAGCGCCGCCAGCTGGTACGACAAGGCCTACGAGAACACCGGTTCCAATTCGAACCCGTTCGTCAACGGCAACGGTTCAACCTCGGGCCTGGTCGCCAACGACCCGCGCCTGGCCGGGGTCACCAATGACAACGTCGGCAACGGCAGCCCGCACCTGAGCAACTATGCCCAGCGTTACTACACCGGCCCGTCCGGTGAAATCCTCGACGCCTTCGTGTTCTACAGCACCGAAGTGGGCGAGGAGTCGATGCTGAGTTTCAAAGCTGGCCAGCACAACGTGTTCTGGGGCGAGACCATTCTCAACCCGGTGCATTCGATCAGCTACGGCCAGTCCGGCCTGGACCTGGCCAAGCTGGCCGCGTCGCCGGGCACCGAAGCCAAGGAACTGTTCGTTCCGCGCAATCAGCTGTCGATGTCCTTCACGATCAATCCCGAACTGACCGTGGCCGCCCAGTACTTTCTCGACTGGGACGCCGCACGCCTGCCGGAAGCCGGCACCTACTACGGCGGCTCCGACCTGGTCGGTTTCGGCGCGCAGTCGTTCCTGCTGGGTAACACTAATGCTGTCGTGCCTGGCAGCCCTCTGGGTTGCGGCCTGGCGCCGTGCAACGGCTTGACCAACGTGCGTCGCGGGCATGACCTGACGCCGGACAAGCGCGGCGACTGGGGCCTCATGGCCAAGTGGTCGCCAGCCTGGCTGGACGGCACCCTCGGCGTTTACTACCGCGAAACCTCGGAAATCCTCCCGCAAGCCTGGCTGGATGCCCGAGGCCTGAGTTCGGCCAACCCGAACGGAACTCGCCCGGCCGGCCAGGTGCCCGCGGTGATCAATACGCTCAACTCGCTGAGCACCGCCACCTATCAAATGGCCTATGCCGACAACATCAAGATCGTTGGCCTGAGCCTGTCCAAGGATGTGGGCGGGGTGAGCGTGGGTTCGGACCTGAACATTCGTCACAACATGCCGCTGGCGAGTATTCCGGCGGTTGTCAGCACTAACAGTCCGCTGGGCCTGGGCGCGGGTCTTGGCCTGTTGCCGGCGCGTACGGCTGCCACCGGTGTGGTTTATGACACCCCGCAGAAGGGCGACAGCATGGCCGCCACCGGCGACACCTTGCACTGGACGCTCAACGGTCTGATGACCATTGCCAAAACGCCTGTATTCGATTCGGCAACCCTGCTTGGCGAGCTGTATTACAGCAACCTGCTCAAGCTCGATAGCAAGAACGAGGCGCTCTACAAAGGCAAGGGCACCTACCGCGGTATCGACCAGCCAACCCGGGACAACTGGGGCATCGCGGTCAACTTCACACCGACCTGGTACCAGGTGTTTCCCGGTGTCGACCTCAACGCGCCGATGTCCATCAACGTCGGTCTCGATGGCGTTTCACCGGTCTCCGGTGGCGGTGCCAAAGACACCGGTAACTACGCCATCGGTCTCGGGGCCGTTGTGTACAACAAATACTTTGTCGACCTGAAGTACGTGGACTCTTTCGGCAAGACCGACAAGTGCAATGTCAGCGGTGTGAGTACCGGCCCGACCGGAGGTGACGGCGCTGCGCCGAACGCCTTTAGCGGTAACGAAAACTACGCCTGTTTCGCCGGTGGCTACTCGGCCTTTTCCGGTGGTGGTGCAACGACTGAGGACCGTGGCGCCGTTTACCTGACGATGAAAACCACTTTTTGATTCAACACTGATTTGCTCAATGCAAGCAGGAGAATAACAAGATGAAATTTGCTAAAACCGTGTTGGCCGCTTCGCTGGCTATGGTCCTGGTCGCTCAGGCACAGGCCGCTGTTTCAACCCAGGACGCTGCCAGGTTGGGCAGCAGCCTGACCCTGGTGGGCGCCGAAAAGGCCGGGAACGCTGATGGTTCCATCCCTGCCTACGACGGTGGCCTGACCACGCCGCCGGCCAGTTTCAAATCCGGTGACAGCATGCGCCCGGATCCGTATGCCAGTGAAAAACCGTTGCTGGTGATCGATGGCAAAAACGTCGATCAGTACAAGGGCATGCTCAGTGCTACCACGGTGGAACTGGCCAAGCGTTTCCCGACTTACCGTGTCGATGTATACCCGACCCACCGCACCGTTTCGCTGCCAAAAGCCATCCTCGATAACGGCGTGAAGAATGCCAGCGGCGCCAAGTCCCTCGAAGGCGGTCTGGCCATCGATAACGTGCTGCCGGGCGTGCCGTTCCCGATCCCGCAATCGGGCAGCGAAGCGATGTGGAACTTCCTGCTGCGCTATCAAGGCGTGAGCATCAACTCCAAGTACGACTCCTGGAACGTTGACTCCGCCGGCGTGCCGAGCCTGGCCACCACCGGGCAGGCGTTCATCTCCTACCCGATCTACGAAAACCTGGCGCAGCCAATCAGCAGCGCCGACGTGTACTACCAGATGAAGCTGTCGTACACCGGTCCTGCACGCCGGGCCGGTGAAGCGGTGATGCTCAAGGACGCCGCCAACCCGCTGCAGCAACCGCGCCGCGCCTGGCAGTACCTGCCGGGTCAGCGTCGGGTCAAACTGGCACCGAACCTGGCTTACGACACGCCTAACCCAGGCACCGCCGGCGCGGGCACCTACGACGACGTTTTCGTGTTCAACGGCGCGCTGGACCGTTACGACTGGAAGCTGGTGGGCAAGCAGGAAATGATTGTGCCCTACAACACCTACAAGCTGACCTACGCCCAGGATCCGAAGTCGCTGACCACTGCCAATCACCTGGCACCGGACTTCGTGCGCTGGGAAAAACACCGCGTCTGGGTGGTGGAGGGCAACCTCAAGGCCGGCTCCCGCCACATTTATCAGAAGCGCCGCTTCTACCTTGATGAAGACAGCTGGACCGCTCTGGCCTCGGATCAATACGACGCTCGTGGTCAGTTGTACCGTGGCTCCTTCGCCTTCCTCAGCCAGAGCTACGACAAGCAGGTCCCGGATTCCACGCCCTTCATGATTTACGACCTGGTCGGTGGTTCCTACAACATCAACGGCGTGGTCGGGCCTTATGGCGGCATCAAGTACATCGATCCGCTTTCCAAGGCCCAATGGTCGTCGGAATCCCTGGCCGGCAGCGGCATTCGCTAAGCCAACCGCAAAAAAGCGCCTACAAGGTCCACCGCTCACAAGGCGGTGGGCCGTGCGCCGACGGCGTGGGCGCCAGGTTTTCCGAAGAGGACGCGGTATGTGTTCGTATAAAAATTATTTGCAGGTGGCGTTTGGCGTTGTGCTCGGCCTGTTGCAGGGCGTCACCCTCGCGGCTGATTACGTCGATGTGCTGGACCTGCCCGCCAGAGTCAGTGCCTTGGCCATCAACAGTCCGTTGTCCGGCATGGCTCGCGCCGGTGAGCGTGTGATCGCCGTCGGCCAGCGTGGCCATATTCTGTTTTCCGATGATGCCGGCAAGCACTGGCAGCAGGCAGCAGTGCCGGTCAGTGCCGATCTTACGGCGGTGAATTTTCCGACCACCACCCAAGGTTGGGCGGTGGGCAACGACGGTGTGGTGCTGCACAGCAGCGACGCCGGCGCGACCTGGCAAAAGCAACTCGACGGCCGTCAGATCGGCGCCTTGCTGGTCAAGCATTACACGGCGTTGGCCAGTGCCGAACCGGGCAATGAACAATGGCCGTTGCTGGTTGCCGAAGGCCAGCGGTTGATCGAGCAGGGCGCAGACAAACCGCTGCTCGACACATGGTTTGCCAACGACAAAGTCGGTTATGTGGTCGGCGTATTCAACCTGATCCTGCGCACCGAGGACGGTGGCCAAAGCTGGACGCCATTTCAGGATCGCACAGACAACCCGCAAGGTTTCCACCTCAACGCCATCGCTTCCACCGGCGACGCGTTGTACATCGCCGGCGAACAAGGCCTGTTGCTCAAATGGGATGACCACACCCAACGCTTCAGCGCCGTGCCGACGCCGTATCAAGGCAGCTTTTTCGGCGTGCTCGGCAAGCCTGGCGAAGCGCTCGTCTATGGCCTGCGCGGCAACGTCCTGCGCAGCACCGATGGCGGCCAAAACTGGACGGCACTCGACACCGGCCTGCACGTCAGCATCACCGCTGGGCTGATCGATGCCCGTGGCGACTACCGTCTGTTCACCCAGGGTGGGCAGATGCTGGTCAGCCAGGGCTCGGGCGCGCAATTGCACCTGCTGCGCCAACCGGTGCCGACCCCGGTCGCCGGTGTTACCCAGTCCGCCGCTGGTGCGTTGGTGGTCGCGGGCAGCCGTGGCGCCCAGACGCTAGCCCTCGAACCCTAAGAGCGAGAACCCAGACATGGGCAATATCAAACAAGACGCCATGCCGGTAATCCGCGACCTGCGGGATTTCGATCAGCACTCCGGCAACCTCCTCGAACGGTGGGTGTTCAACTATCGGCCGCTGTTCATGCTGCTGATGGCACTGGCCACCGTGGTGCTGGGTTTCATGGCCGTGACACGCCTGGAGCTGCGCCCAAGCTTCGAAAAAATGATTCCGCAGAGCCAGCCGTACATCCAGAATTTCCTGGAAAACCGCCAGTCGCTGCGTGGCCTGGGCAACTCGGTGCGCGTGGTGGTCGAGAACACCCAGGGTGATATTTTCGACCCCGCTTACCTCGACGTACTCAAGCAGGTCAACGACCAGCTGTTCCTCACCGAAGGCGTCGACCGCGCGTGGATGAAATCCCTGTGGAGCCCGGCGGTGCGCTGGACTGAAGTCACCGAGGATGGTTTCCAGGGTGGCCCGGTGATGCCCGATACCTATTCCGGCCAGCCTGAACAAATCGAGCAACTGCGCCAGAACATCTCCCGCGCCGGTCTGGTCGGCAGCCTGGTGGCCAGCGACTTCAAGTCGAGCATGCTGATCGTGCCGCTGCTGGACAAAGCCGCCGCCGGTGGTCAGCCCATCAACTATCACGCGTTCTCGCAGATGCTCGAAGAGCAGTTGCGCGACAAGATCGAATTCGCCGGCGACAGCGCGGCGCGCAAATCCGGGGAAGAGGGCAAGGGCCAATACAAGGTTCGGGTAATCGGCTTCGCCAAACTGATGGGCGACCTGATCGATGGCCTGATTCAGGTGATGATGTTTTTCGGCCTGGCGGTCATCACTTCGCTGGCGATCATCTATGCCTACACCCGTTGTGTGCGCAGCACGTTGCTGGTGGTCGGCTGCTCGCTGATCGCGGTGGTCTGGCAACTGGGTATCGTCGCCTGGCTCGGTTATGCCATCGACCCGTACTCGGTGCTGGTGCCGTTTTTGATCTTCGCCATTGGTGTGTCCCACGCCGCACAGAAGATGAACGGCATCATGCAGGACATCGCCCGAGGCACTCACAAACTGATTGCCGCGCGCTATACCTTCCGCCGCCTGTTCATCGCCGGCGTCACCGCGTTGCTGGCCGACGCCGTGGGTTTTGCGGTGCTGATGCTGATCGACATTCCGGTGATCCAGGACCTGGCGATCACCGCCAGCATCGGCGTCGCGGTGCTGATCTTCACCTCGCTGTTGCTGATGCCGGTGGCGCTGTCCTATGTCGGTGTTGGCGCCAAGGCTGCCGAACGCGCGCTGAAAATCGACACCCGCGCCGAACACCACAAGGGCTTCGGCAAACTCTGGGACCTGCTCGACCGCTTCACCACCGCCAAGTGGGCGACCGGCGCAGTATTGGTCGCCGTGTTGATGGGCATCGGCGGCTTCATGATCAGCCTCAACCTGAAGATCGGCGATCTCGAAAGCGGTGCGCCGGAGCTGCGTGCCGACTCGCGCTACAACCGCGACAACGCCTACATCACCCAGCATTACGCGCTGTCCAGCGACCTGTTTGCGGTGATGATCAAGACTGCGCCGGAAGGCTGCCTGAACTACAAGACGTTGGTTCTTGCCGATCGTTTGGCCTGGGAGCTGCAACAGTATCCAGGCGTACAGGCGACGACCTCGCTGGTCAACGCCGTGCGGCAGATCACTGCCGGCACCTATGAAGGCAACCCCAAGCTCAACAGCATCCAGCGCAACCAGGACGTGCTCAACTACGCCGCGCAGCAGGCTTCGGTCAACTCGCCTGAGCTGTTCAACAACAACTGCTCGCTGATGCCGGTGATCACGTTCCTCAAGGATCACAAGGCTGAAACGCTGGATGCGGTGGTGGCGATTGCCGACAAGTTCGCCAAGGAAAACAGCACCGAAGATCGTCAGTTCCTGTTGGCGGCCGGCAGCGCGGGCATCGAAGCGGCGACCAACATCGTCGTGCGCGAAGCCAATCGCACCATGTTGCTTTACGTCTACGCGGCGGTGACGCTGTTTTGCCTGATCACCTTCCGCAGCTGGCGCGCCACGCTGGTGGCGCTGTTGCCACTGGTACTGACCTCGATCCTTTGCGAAGCGCTGATGGTCGCCATGGGGATCGGCGTAAAGGTTGCGACCTTGCCGGTGATCGCCCTCGGCGTGGGCATCGGTGTTGACTACGCCTTGTACCTGCTCAGCGTGCAACTGCACTTCCAGCGCCAGGGCTTGCCGCTGTCCCAGGCCTACCGCAATGCGGTGTCCTTCACCGGCCGGGTGGTCGGGCTGGTGGGCATCACCCTGGCGGCTGGCGTGGTGTGTTGGGTCTGGTCGCCGATCAAGTTCCAGGCCGACATGGGCATCCTGCTGACCTTCATGTTCCTGTGGAACATGCTGGGTGCACTGGTGCTGATTCCTGCCCTGTCTTATTTCCTGTTGCGCGAACGGGCGCTGGCGCCCGGCCCTGTTGCGCAAGCCGACAACACCGAAATCTCTCAACGTCCGGGCATGCCTCATGCCCTGACCACTTCCGAGTAAGCCAACGATGTCTGATTACAAAGCTCCTTTGCGTGACATGCACTTCGTACTCAACGAGGTTTTCCAGGTGTCCCGGTTGTGGGCCAAATTGCCTGGCCTGGCCGAGGTGATCGATGAAGAAACGGCCGCCGCGATCCTCGAAGAAGCCGGCAAGATCAGCGCCGAAGTGATTGCACCGCTGAACCGCAGCAGCGATGAACAAGGCTGCACCTGGAGCAATGGCTCGGTGACGGCACCGGATGGTTTTGCCGCCGCCTACAAGGCTTTTGCCGAAGGTGGTTGGGTGGGCGTAGGTGGCGATCCACGGTTCGGTGGCATGGGCATGCCCAAGGCCATTTCGGCCCAGGTCGAAGAGATGGTCAATTCGGCCAGTCTGTCCTTCGGCCTGTACCCGATGCTGACGGCCGGCGCGTGCCTGTCGATCAATGCTCACGCCAGCGAAGCACTGAAAGCCACCTACTTGCCGAAATTGTACGACGGCACCTGGACCGGCTCGATGTGCCTGACCGAAGCGCATGCCGGCACAGACCTGGGCCTGATTCGCACCCGTGCCGAACCTCAGGCCGACGGCAGTTTCAAGATCAGCGGCAGCAAGATATTCATCACCGGCGGTGAGCATGACCTGACCGAAAACATCATTCACCTGGTACTGGCGCGCTTGCCGGATGCACCGGCGGGGCCGAAAGGCATTTCGCTGTTCCTGGTGCCCAAGGTGCTGGTCAATGCCGATGGCTCGCTGGGCGAGCGCAACTCGCTGTCCTGCGGTTCCATCGAGCACAAGATGGGCATCAAGGCCTCCGCCACGTGCGTGATGAATTTTGACGGTGCCACCGGCTGGATCGTCGACGCGCCGAACAAAGGGTTGGCGGCGATGTTCACCATGATGAATTACGAACGTCTGGGCGTGGGTATTCAGGGCCTGGCGCAAGGCGAACGCTCGTACCAGAACGCCGTCGAATACGCCCGTGACCGCCTGCAAAGCCGTTCGCCGAGGGGCGCGCAGAACAAGGACAAAGCCGCCGATCCGATCATCGTTCACCCGGATGTACGCCGGATGTTGTTGACCATGAAGGCCTTGAACGAAGGCGGGCGGGCGTTTTCCAGCTACGTGGCCCTGCAGCTGGATACCGCCAAGTACAGCGAAGACGAGTCAATCAGCAGTCGCGCCCAGGAACTGGTGTCGCTTCTGACCCCTGTGGCCAAGGCGTTCCTGACCGACATGGGGCTGGAAACCACCGTGCATGGCCAACAGATCTTCGGCGGCCATGGCTACATCCGCGAATGGGGCCAGGAGCAATTGGTTCGCGATGTGCGTATCACCCAGATCTACGAAGGCACCAACGGTATCCAGTCACTGGACCTGGCCGGGCGCAAAATCGTCGGCAGCGGCGGGGCGCTCTACCGGCTGTTCGCTTCGGAAATCCGCAACTTTACCGCCAATGCCTGCGCTGACCTCGGCGAGTTCACCAGACCGTTGAACGCCGCCGTCGACACCCTCGACGAACTGACCGCATGGCTGCTGGACCGAGCCCAGAACAACCCGAATGAAATCGGCGCGGCTTCGGTCGAGTACCTGCACGTGTTCGGTTACACGGCATACGCCTACATGTGGGCGCGAATGGCCAAAGCGGCCATGAGCACGCATTCCAAGGACGCGTTCTATGTCAGCAAACTGGCCACTGCACGCTTCTACTTCGCCCGTCTGTTGCCACGTATCCACTCGTTGAGCGCGTCGGCCAAGGCTGGCAGCGAATGCCTCTATAAATTGGATGCAGAGCAGTTCTGAGCTCACGTAAAAAAGGACCGGGAACCACAACCATGATGGCGACAAAAATAATTCCGCCCGCCGACGGCGCCTACGCCTATCCCTTGCTGATCAAGCAATTGTTGTTGTCCGGCGTGCGCTACGAGCCGGGCCGGGAAATCGTGTATGCCGACAAGCTGCGCTACAGCTACCAGACGCTCAACCAGCGGATACGCAAGCTGGCCAACGCCTTGACCGCTGCCGGCGTCAAGGCCGGGGACACGGTGGCCCTGCTTGACTGGGATAGTCATCGCTACCTGGAATGTTTCTTTGCCGTGCCGATGATCGGCGCGGTGCTGCACACCGTGAACATCCGTCTTTCGCCGGATCAGGTGCTCTTCACCATGAACCATGCCGAGGACGACCTGGTGCTCGTGCATGACGATTTCCTGCCTCTGGTTGAACAGATTCAGGGGCAACTCAACACCGTCAAAGGTTACTTGCAGCTTACGGACGACACAGCAACTCCCACGTCACTACCGGTGCTGGGGGAATATGAAAACCTGTTGGCCGGGGCCGCAGACCAGTACGATTTTCCCGATTTCGATGAAAACTCGGTGGCGACCCTTTTCTACACCACGGGCACTACTGGCGACCCTAAAGGCGTGTATTTCACCCACCGCCAATTGGTCTTGCACACCTTGAATGCCGTGGGCACTTTGGGCGTCTACCAGGGGTTGCCGCTGCTGCGCTCCGATGATGTCTACATGCCGATCACACCGATGTTTCACGTGCATGCCTGGGGTGTGCCCTATGTTGCCACCCTGATGGGCATCAAGCAGGTGTACCCCGGCCGCTACGAGCCCAACAGCCTGGTCAGGCTGTATCGAGAGGAGAAGGTCACGTTCTCCCACTGTGTGCCGACCATTCTGCAAATGATCCTGAACTGCGAGGAAGCGCAACGGACTCGTTTTGATGGCTGGAAAATGCTCCTGGGCGGCAGCGCGCTGACATTGGGCATCGCCAGTGAGGCGAGTGCCAAAGGTATTCAGGTACACAGCGGTTACGGCATGTCGGAAACCTGCCCGTTGCTGTGCCTGACTTACCTGCGTGACGAAGACCTCGCACAATCCACGCAAGACCAACTGGCGACCCGCATCAAGACTGGCACAACTGTGCCGATGGTCGACCTGAAAATCATCGATGCCAATGGCAATGACGTTGCCCATGACGGAGAGTCCCTGGGCGAGATCGTGGTGCGCGCGCCTTGGCTGACCCAAGGCTATTTGAAGGAACCCGAAAAGGGTGCAGAGCTTTGGCACAACGGCTGGCTGCATACCGGCGACATGGCCTCCATTGACCCTTTGGGAGGGGTGGAAATCAAAGATCGAATCAAGGACGTCATCAAGACGGGCGGGGAGTGGATCAGCTCCCTGGAACTGGAAAGCCTGATCAGCGAACACTCGGCCGTCATGTCGGTCGCGGTCGTGGGCATTGCGGATGAGCAATGGGGCGAACGGCCGATGGCGTTGGTGGTGTGCGAGCCTGGGCAATACCTCGACCGCAAGATGCTGGAGGTGCACCTGCAAGGGTTTGTCGAGCGTGGCCGTATCAATAAATGGGCGATCCCCAAGCGGTTCAGGTTCGTCGCCGAGATCCCTAAAACCAGCGTCGGGAAGATTAACAAGAAGCTCATCCGGGAAAGCGAATCGAGCTGAAAGGCGCGGCGGATGCCACGTCAACCCTGACCACTGATCGCGAGGTCCGCTGTTTCATATCCGTCAAAGGGGATCATGCATCCAGATGCTTGATCCCTTTTTTCGTTTCAGGTCTGCGTAAACGTCGCGGCGATGTCGTTGAGTCTGTCGCAATAACTCAGGGCAAGTAGCCAGCAGCCTGGACGAGGTGGCTGTCCTGCCCGGCAACGATGAGGTGCATGGGCACATGGGGTTGCTCATCAACAACGGAAGTGACCTCAAACCCACCCACTACCAGCGGCTGTCGCTCACACATTTCGGTCGACTCTCCCGCCAGTTTTTTCGCCATTTTCGCGTGGTTCGCTGCGATTTCGTTGAGAGTTGACACGTTACATCTCCGGGTAAAAGACCCAGCGCAGGGCTGGCGTCCAAAATATTGATTTGATGGTTGTCGCGTCAGAATTACGTCGTTTCCGGGCGATTACGACCGGCGATTGCAATCCCTGCGCCAGAGACTGTGGCAATTCTTTGTCGCGTCTACATTAGCGACGAATGGTGACATTTGGATGTGCTTGAATCGGGCGTAAACTGGCAGTGCTACTTCATCAGGAGGAGCCGGAGATGATTGCCGACCGAATGACCGCACAGACGTCCGCGGACAAAGCTGTCTGGGATCAATATTTTTGCGCTGCGCTGATTGCGGAAAGCAATCTGACGGCGCCGGTTGTAGGAGGGGCCACTCATGAGGACAGGCAGAATCTGTTGATTGAAAGAGCCAAGGCGCTCGCCGACAAAATGATGGATACGCGCCAGTGAACGGAAACACATGCCTGTTCAATACCTCGGCCCAACCTCTTCAGGTTGGGCTTTTTCATGCCTGTCTCAACCCGACGTAAACCCAGTCCCGAACACCCCCGCGATGTTGTAGGAGCCAGGCTTGCCGGCGAAGGCGCCCGCCAGACCGCCATCGCCCGCCAGACCGCCATCGCCGGCAAGCCGGCTCCTACAGGTTCGGCGTGAACCTCAGTCCCGAATCCCCCCGCGATTTTGTAGGAGCC
>NZ_JAHBDD010000049.1:0-29724 GCF_019956155.1 Pseudomonas sp. BF-RE-22
GCCCAAAGTTGATCCCACCCCCCGCCCCCGGTCAGCTCGGTAACGGGGCGTGGAATTTGTGCTTCGTGGCCAATACCTCCGATCCGGATGGAAAGCACTTTTGAATCCCCCGACTCGTGCGTAACGCGTACCTCTCTCCACGCTGAGGGAACCCTGGCCATACCACCCTGGCGAGGATCCGTATGGTTGGCACGGATCGGTGCGTTGGCCGTAAAGCCGATGCGCGGGCCAAGGCTGAAAAGCCCATAGGGCTCACAGGCTTGAGGCACCTGGCGGCAGAAACCCTCGGACGGCGTCATGTTGACGAATACATTCTTGTTCGGCTTCGATGAGTCCGGCTGAAAGACCGCTTCGATTTCCATGACAGCGGCCTGCACAGGCAGTGCAGGTAAAATGAAGACCAGGCAGATCAATGCGAAGCCACTTGGTATTTGGAACAAACGCCTGACGAAAAAATACATTCCTTCTCCTTCCGAGCCAGAATCACGCCCCCGGCAGCACTGCGTTGAAAATCAAATTGACGCTGCCGAAATAGCTGCCCGGTTTGTAAACCCCATCGACAGGCGGCACCGGCGCGATGTCCAGCAACACACGTTTACCCGGCGCTGCCTCGCTCATCGACACCACCTCGCGGCTCTCCAGTTCGCTCAACACCTTTCCGTTGAACAGCACGCGCAAACCAATGTCATCGGCCGGCATCCCGTTGGACAGGTAAGGCCTGCCTTCAAGTCGTGCTTCGATAGAGCCGCCTTCATTCTTCACATCGAAATACTTGCGCAAACCGCCCAAGGTCGAGGTCGCCAGATTCCACGGCAATTGCTGTTCGCGGTGAATCCAGCCTGCGTCTGCGGGAATGACATAGAACACCTGGCTCGGAATCGTCACGAACACGTCGAAGTGGTGCACTTCGCGGGCGGCAAACGCTGAATGGCAGGCCATTGCCGACACCATCAGAACCGTCAGTTTTCTGAACATGGTCATCAGCCCTTCACATCGAGTTTCTTGCTGCTCTCGCCTTCAACCAGTGTGAAGCGATACTCGCGACCGGCCTGTTTCTCGAACTGAAAACTGCGGCCCGCGAGGATGTGATGCTTGGTGGTCGGCATGCAGTCCTGCTCGTTCTTGACCGCGCAATCCTTGAACTCATCGATCACCACCACAGTGTTGCCGTCGTTGCGGATGCGGTAATCCTTCGCGCCGTTCTCGATCACGCTGGCGTAACGCGTGTCCTTGGGACGGACGAAAAACACCGCGCCATACCCGGCCAGCACCGTGACCCCGGCGGACAGGGTCTTCTTGTATTCCTCACGCTCTTCGCCGGAGACCGCGAACTCGTCTTCTTTCTCCGGCACCACCGGCACGAAACGCACGCGAAAATAACGCTCGCGGTCACGCTCGCCCATGTACAGCAACCGCGTGCCTTGCATGCCACTGGCAGGCACAATCAGCCGCGCCGGGCTGGCCATCAAACCGTCCCGGGCGCTGCCGTCGGCGCTGGACTTGAGCGGCACTTCCTGCGACTTGCCGTCGGCGTCGTAAAGGATTTCCAGGATGTTGACCTTGACGAACGCAGTGCTGTCGCCGCCATTGAAGACACGTTTCAAATAGGTACTTTTATCACCGTCCAGGTAGTCGTAAACCGTGCCGATATTGATGCTCGGCCCGGCGTGTGCCGTCTGCGTGAACAAACAAAAACCAATCAGTGCCAACCGACGTTTCATCGTCATTTACCTCGTAGATAAAATGCGTATTGCCGGGCATCAGCCTGCCGTCGGCGTCTGTGTCGTTGCGTCCGCCAACGTATCCGGCGTGCAACGCAGGTCGCCGATCATCAGCACATTGTTTTCCGTGCGGCCACGGCTCGGGTCGAGCCGGAACTGGCACAGCAACTGGTTGCCGTGGCGCACTTCCAGGGTCGGTGAACCGGCGTTCATTTCCATGGAGAAGAAGCCGTCCACTTCACTGACTCCGCGACTGGCGTGGTTGATGATGTGATGGCCCTTGAGCGGGCTGCCCTGGTAGTCCACCAGGCGACCGAGCACGGTGAGGGTTCTCATCACGCGAACCTGGCGATACTCGACGCCGCCCTTGTTCAAGTGATAGCTGGAGCGGGCCGGCTGGATGGTCGCGGCCGGCACGTGATTGCCCTCGAAATCGAAACTGACCGAGCTGCTTTTGTAGGCGGTGATCGGCACGAAATTGCGCCCTGGTCTGAGCACCGCGCTGCCACCGCTCAAATCGTCGGCGCGCAGGGCAATGTCATCGATGTCCGATTCGACATCGATGATCATGCCGGCACCGTTGCGGTGGTACTGGCTGGTCACGACCATTTTTTGCCCGCCGACGGCGACGGTGCTGTCGAGGTTCAAGCCACCGGTGAAGTCGTTGTTGAATGAGGAGCGCTGGATAAAACCGTCAGCGTTGACCCGCTCCGATTGCATCGTCGCCATCGCGTTCATACCGATGCCATAGGTGTCGGTGATGGCCGTGGCGGAAACGCTTTGCAGCAGGTGATCCTGCAAGTCTTTGCGGTAGGTGACCGAGGCATTGTTATCCCGCCCGCCGTCGCGATCGGTGCGGGTGCCGATGCTGCCGGAGATCTGTTCGCCCGGCCCGCCCAGGGCGATGTTGACGCTCAGGTCGACGCCACGATTGCGGTCATTGCCCGAGCTGAAACTGCCCGGCCTGTCGAACAGCGACAAGCGCCAGTTGGCGTCGCTGCCGAACAATCGGCCGCGCTGGCTCCACCCCAGATCCACGCCGACGCCTTCGGTGTTGCCCTCGCTGTGGGACACCCTGGCATTGACCGAACTTTTGCTGGTGAGCCGATGGTTCAGCGACAACGACGAGTTGCTGGTCTGGCCGATAAACACGTTGCGCTGTCGTACTCGCGTGCCGTCAGGCAGCGTGTCGTAGAGCCGGGTCGTGTCGAGCCAGCTGCGGTTGTGACTGGCGACGATGCTGCCGCTGCCGTAGGAATAAAGCCCCTGCACGTCGAAACCGGTGCCGTGGTCCTCGGTCTTGTAGACGTTGGCATAGACGCTGGCATTGTTGACGACGGCCCAATCGACCGAGGTGCCGTATTGCAGGCTGTCACGCACCTGTCGACCCGACAGGCCGAGGATGACTCGCGGGTGCAGCAGAAAGTTGAAGGCGGCACCGGCCGTCATGTCGCCGTCGTTCTGATCGTCCCAGTTGCTGAGCAATTTGGACTCACGCCCGGCGAACAGGTTGTAGCGCCATTGCTCGTCGTGGTTGCGCCAATTGTTCGGTTTATAGACCAGTTCCTGGGTGCTGGAGGTGATCTGGCCGTCTTCGATCAGGCGCACTTCCACTTCATAGATACCGCCGGGCAACGGCCGCGTGTCGAGGGTTTGCAGGCCTGCGGGCATCGCCTGCGTATTGATCAGCAAACCGTCGCGGTAGATCTCCACCGAGCCCTGGCGATTGGCGGTGACGTAGATCGGGTAGACCGCCGGTGTCGGCTGATTGATGGCCAGGCTGTCGGAGCTGCCGTACATCACACCCAGCGCCGTGTCGGGAGCCGCGCCGAAGGAACGCGGCTGGCGAGTCAGCCCTTCGGAGGTGGGGGTGAAATAGCCCAGGCGCACAAAGTTGCCTTCCAGTTCACGCTGGGTATAGAGCTCATGCACGGCGTGATAGGTCTGGTTATCCACACCGCCCAGTCGCGACAGTTGCAGGTTCACCGCTTGAGTCCAGTTGCCGAGGCTGCTGCTGGCTTCAAGACCATAGCGCCCGCCCAGGTCCTGGTTTTGCCCGCCGTTGAGGTTCAACTGGTTGCGCACGATCAACCCGGTGCTGCCGCCTTCGGGCTGGTTGTAATAACGCTGGACCTGATCGTCGCGCTCGGCGTTTTCCGTGAGGATCGACACCAGCGAGTTTTCCAGGCTGTAGTGCACGGCCAATAGCCGCTCGGGGCATTTCGCCTCGCAGTTGCCCAGCACCACACCTTGCTTCAAATAGTCAGACCAGGTGTCGCGTTCACTGGCTTTGATCGTGCTGTCGCTGACATCGGTGAAGTCAACGAGGGTGATGCGGTCGTCGCGGGTCAACACGACCATCGCCTCACCCAGAAATTGTTGATCAAGTTCCACGCGCACCGCCAACGGTACATCGAAGAAGTGTTCTTCGAATTCGCTCGGCAAACCCTTGGCCTGCGCCAGCAAACTTCGAGGTGTATGGCCGTTGTCCGCTGGCGCGGCCAGGGCAGTTGCGCAAAAACACAAGGCAAGCGCCGTCGCGATGGGAGTCATCGGGAACATGAAAGAAATACTCTGTGGATAAAGACGGTGAAACCCGATCGACAGGGATTACGGCCCTATCGATCGGTGCGCGTTATCAAGCAAGAACTTGCTGACAGAACGCTGTCATTCAGATGCGCGGAATGGCATCAAACATGACGACGGGATTGGCGGTGTAAATACCCACCTGATTGTTGCCCGGCTTTTGTGCAGTGATCACCAGGTCGGCGCGCATGCCACCGTTGGACTCGACGTCGCCGACCACTTCCTGCGAATCGGCAGTCAGTACGGTGCCGTTGAAGGTGTAGGTCAGCGGAATGTTCAAGGTCGCATTACCGTTGAACAGCGGCGTAGGGCCGCCGACGACGTATGCGCCCACCGAGCCGTTGGTGTGCTGGATATCGTAGGTGCCACGGACCTCCGACAGGGTGCCGGCGCCAATTTGGTATTGCATTCTTTCGTCTTTACCGAAGTTCAGGTCCACGGGTTGAGCGTGAAACACTTTGCTCGGGATTTCCGCAGTGATGTTGATGGAGGTGCGCGACTCATCCGCAGCGAACGCCATCGAAGCACTCAGGGCCAGGAGGGTCATCGGAACGGCGATTGCAAACTTCTTGAACATTGTTTAGTACCTGTCTTTTTCAAAGGATTGGTCCGTGAAAGCGTGAATCGTCCCTATCGCCGGTTTAAATAGTGGCAATTTGGCTCAACTTTCGACGAAGAGAATGATCGGCCAATTACTTGAGAAAGTAAGTACGCAACTTCCGAAGAACATGTAGTAACAACCGCCCACGACCCAGTAGAAAAAACCCGCAAAATCAATAATTAAACCGTTCACCCGACAGAAACATACTACAAACAGTTTTAACGAAAAAAGCACACAGTCAAACTAAATACAGTCTCTGTAAGACAAAGACTACTTAGGGCTAATTATTAATAATCACTCTCTGTTAGTTACACATAATTAGATCAATCACTCTAAAACAGCAAGCTGCAAAACGCCTTTTTCCCGCCCCGCACTGAAATCCGCCACGACGCCCTTCGGCGACGACCGTTGGTCCTGTTCGCTTGCCTTCCCGATAAGATATATCTTAAGTTGTATCTAAACACGACAGAGAGAAGGAAAAATGAGAGACCATCATTCCCCCCACCGTGAACACGGTGACGGCCGCGACGGCTTCGAGAAACGCCCCGGCCGCGAACGCGGCGGTCGCGGCCCACGGGTGTTTGCCCCCGGCGATCTGAAACTGCTGCTACTCGCGCTCATCGCCGAACAGCCCTGCCACGGCTACGACTTGATCCGCCAGATCGAAGGCATGTTCGACGGCGCCTACAGTCCCAGCCCCGGCGTGATCTACCCAACCCTGACCTTTCTGGAAGAAAGCGAAATGATCCAGGGCGATGCCGAAGGCGGAAAAAAACGCTACAGCGTGACCGACGCCGGTCGTCTGTCTTTAAGTGAGCAAGCGGTTGCACTGGACGGCGTGCGGATGCGCATCGATGTCAGCAAGCGCTCATTGCGCGGCCATGACCGTCCGCCCGAGATCCACGAAGCGGTGCATAACCTGCGTCACGCGTTGCAACTGCACCACGGTCGCTGGAGCGCGGAAGAAATCATCCGGGTCGCCGCCCTGCTCAACAACACCGCCAAAGCCATCGTCGACGGCCCCTTGGTTCAACCCGCTCAGGAGAAAGCTGAATGACTGAAGTGATCGAGCACACCATTCACCGTGTCATGCATGAAATCAAACGCCGTCGCCTGCAAGTGTTGCGCGTGGTTGACCTGACCCCGCGCATGCGCCGGATTACCTTGGGTGGGCCAGAGCTGGCAGGTTTCATCAGCCTTGGCACAGACGACCACGTCAAACTGCTGTTCCCGCAGAACGCCGCAGAACAAGCGGCGCTGGAAACCCTGGTACTCGGTGCCGGCAAGGACAACGGCCCGATGCCGGCGATGCGCGACTACACGCCGCGTCGCTACGACCTCGACACGCTGGAACTGGACATCGACTTCGTGTTGCACGGCGACGGCCCTGCTTCGACCTGGGCGGAACAGGCCAAACCGGGACAGTTCCTGCACATTGGCGGGCCACGGGGATCGATGATCGTGCCGGACATGTTCGACAGCTATTTGCTGATCGGTGACGAGACGGCGATCCCTGCGATTGCGCGGCGCCTGGAGGGTTTGGCGGCCAATCGCCAGGCGCTGGTGATCATTGAAGTGGAGAACGGCGCGGAACAGCAAAAGCTCGAAAGCCCGGCGCAGGTCAATGTGATCTGGGTGTTGCGCGAGGGTGGCAAGAACAACTTGCTGACCACCGTGAAACAGCTGCAAGTGCCCAGCGGCAATCTATACGCGTGGGTGGCGACCGAGACCAAAGTGTCGCGGCAGATTCGTCGGGTGCTGCTGGACGAGCACGGGCTGAACGAGCAGTTCGTCAAAGCCGTCGGCTATTGGCGCCTGGACGACAGCGACGAGGAATAACGCCACATAAACTGTAGGAGCCGGCTTGCTGGCGATAGGTCCCTTGAACCCTGCATCGTTGCCAAGGACGCCATCGCCAGCAAGCCGGCTCCTACAGGTCCGTGTGATTCAGGCGTATCGCCGCCACCGATCCAGCGCGATCACCAACAACGCAATCACCACAAACCCCGCCAACAATCCGCCTGCATTCACAAACACCTGTGGATAACCCAGCTTGTCGACATCTATGAACGGATAGGGATAAACCGCCAGCAGATGCCCGCGCAGCAACGCGTAAGCGAAGTACAGCAACGGGTAAATCACCCACAACGCAATATGCCGCAGACGCAGAGTGCCTTTGGGCACACACAACCACCACCAGGCCAGAAACAGCAACGGCATGACGTCGTGCAGCAGTTCATCGGCCAGCCATTGCCAGCCTTCGGGATGCCACAGATGGCGCAACAGAATGTTGTAGGCAAGGCCGACCACGGCGATGCTCACGGCAATCGCGCCGCTCACCCCCGGCTGCAAAAACCAGCGTCGCGCAGCCGACTCGCGGGACGTCAGCGCGCAGGTCAGCACGGTCGCCACCAGCGTGTTGCTGAGCACGGTGAAGTAGCTGAAAAAACTCACCAGCCCGCCCAGCAGACTGGCGCCCAGCGTCCAGCGCGAATAGAAAATCAGGTACAGCTGAATGCTCAATCCCGCCCAGCCGAGGACAGCAGCCACGGCCACAAAACGACGGCGCACGGCAGGTTGCATGATCATGTTCAGAGCGGTCGCTTGGTACGCATCAACTTGACGTACAAGCGTTCGACCTTCTCCCGTGCCCACGGGGTCTTGCGCAGGAAGGTCAGGCTCGACTTGATGCTCGGATCACTCTTGAAGCAGCGGATATCGATGCGCTCGGCCAGCCCCGACCATTCGTAATGTTCAACCAGCGCGTTGAGGATCTGCTCCAGTGTCACGCCATGCAGCGGGTTGTTGTTCTGTTCGGTCATGCCGGGCCTTCGAGCGATAGATGAATTGGAAGCCGCGCACCTTAGCCGAGGGGGTGTTCGGGTGGAAGGGCTATGAATTAAATGTAGGTGAACTCTGAATAATCATTGTGTAGGAGCGAGGCTTGCCCGCGAAGGCAATCTCAAGGACGCATTCGCGGGCAAGCCTCGCTCCTACAGAGAGCATCGTAGATGCTGCGGACTGTTACCAAATCCGAAAGAATTCATCTCGGCAAAAGGCCTTTCTCTATTTGTAACAGAACATTATCCTTACGCCCGAACCTGCTGAAACGCTTCCGCTAGCCGCTTCACCCCTCACTCCCCAGAAAAAGATCAAGAATTTCTCTTCTATGCCTTATGTTCAATTTTTGCGAGACAGCGCTGTCTGCACGCCTGTTTCCCAGCGAAAAGTCCTTAACCTGATCGGCGGATTCACCGCGCTGGGCCTCGCCACCTGCGCTCAGGCCGCCCCGGCCTTCGATAGCGAATCGCCGTGGATGCTCGGCGACTGGAACGGCACGCGCACCGAACTTTCGGAAAAAGGCTACGACTTCAAAGTCGATTACACCGGCGAAATGGGCAGCAATCTGCACGGCGGCTACGACCACGATCGCACCGCGCGCTACAGCGATCAGTTCGGCCTCGGCACGCATCTCGATCTGCAGAAGATCCTCGGTTGGGACGACGCTGAATTTCAACTGACCATCACCGAACGTAACGGCAACAACATCAGCAACGACCGGATCAACGATCCGCGGGTCGGCGGTTTCACTTCAGCGCAGGAAGTCTGGGGTCGCGGGCAAACCTGGCGCCTGACGCAGATGTGGTATCAGCAGAAATTCTTCGATCAGAAGCTCGACATCAAGGTCGGCCGTTTCGGCGAAGGCGAAGATTTCAACAGTTTCCCCTGCGACTTCCAGAACCTGGCGTTCTGCGGCTCCCAGGTCGGTAACTGGGTCGGGGGCATCTGGTACAACTGGCCAGTCAGCCAGTGGGCGATGCGGGTCAAGTATCACCTGACGCCAGAGCTGTACGCGCAGGTCGGCGCGTATGAGCAGAACCCGTCGAACCTTGATCGCGGCAATGGTTTCAAGCTCAGCGGCAGCGGCACCCAAGGCGCAATTTTGCCGGTGGAGCTGGTGTGGACGCCGAAGCTCAACGGCCTGCCGGGCGAATACCGCGCCGGTTATTACTACAGCAACGCCAACGCCACGGATGCCTACAAGGACAGCAATGGCCAGCCCGCCGCCCTGAGTGGTGAGGCCTACCGCAGCGCGTCGAGCAAACACGGCGTCTGGCTGGGTGTGCAGCAGCAGATCACCAGCCGCGCCAGCGACAACTCCCGTGGCCTGAGCGTGTTCGCCAACGGCACGATGCACGACAAAAAGACCAACGCCATCGACAACTATGTCCAGGCGGGCGTCGTCTACAAAGGCTTGTTCGATGCGCGCGCCAAGGACGACATCGGTTTCGCCCTCGCCCGTGTTCACGTCAACCCGGCCTATCGCAAGAACGCCGAGGCAAGCAATCAGGCCCACGCGGTCTCCGACTTCGACGATCCGTCCTTCCTGCCGCCGCAGGACACCGAATACAGCGCCGAACTCTATTACGGGGTGCACGTCACGAACTGGCTGACCGTGCGCCCGAACCTGCAATACATCCGCCAGCCCGGTGGCGTGGACAAGGTCGATGACGCCCTGATTGGCGGGATCAAGATCCAGTCGCAGTTCTAACAAACACCGCAACCCCTGTAGGAGCGAGGCTTGCCCGCGAAGGCGATCTATCAACCAACATTAATGTTGAACATTAGTCCGTCTTCGCGGGCAAGCCTCGCTCCTACAAGGGAACGCAACAGTTCCAGTTTTTACATGAACCCTGCCCGCGCCAGATCGTCATCTACAGTGAACTTGCGCGGGACTACTTGAAACGTCACGGAGAACCACACTATGAGCACTGATGGTGCTTTGAGTCGAAGCCGTCTATTGCCGACCCTGCTCGGCATTCTGCTTCTGCTAATGGGCCTGGCCATGCTGGCTGGGGGGATCAAGCTGAGCATGCTCGGCGGCTCGCTGTATTACCTGCTGGCCGGTATCGGCCTGGCGCTGACCGGCGTGCTGCTGATTCTCGCTCGCCGCGCAGCCTTGGGCCTGTACGCGCTGGTGCTGTTCGCCAGCACCGTTTGGGCCTTGTGGGAAGTCGGCCTCGACTGGTGGCAACTGGTGCCGCGTCTGGCAATGTTGTTCGCGCTGGGCATCGTCATGCTGCTGCCGTGGTTCCGTCGTCCGCTGCTGCGCGAAGGCGCTGCACCGAAAGGCACCGGCGCACTGAGCGTGGCCGTGGTGCTCGCGGGCGTGACTGCACTGGCCAGCCAATTCACCAACCCCGGTGAAATCAAAGGCCAACTGGACCGCGACAGCGTGCCGGGCATGACCAACACCGCCCCGGCCATGCCCGACGGTGACTGGAACTCCTACGGCCGCAGCGCTCACGGTGACCGTTACTCGCCACTGGCGCAGATCACCCCGCAGAACGTCAACAAGCTCGTTCCGGCCTGGACCTACCGCACCGGCGACCTGCCGGGGCCGAACGATCCGGGTGAAACCACCGCTGAAAACACCCCGCTGAAAGCCAACGGCATGCTCTATGTGTGTACGCCGCACAGCCAGGTGATCGCACTGGACCCGGACACCGGCAAGGAAATCTGGCGTTTCGATCCGAAGCTCTCCACGCAAAACGCGGCGAACTTCAAGGGTTGGGCGCACATGACCTGCCGTGGCGTGACGTATCACGATGACGCGGCTTACGCCTCCGAGCAGAGCCCGACCGGCAGCGCCAGCGCGCCTGTCGCCAGCGTCTGCCCACGCCGGATCTTCCTGCCGACCGCCGACACCCGCCTGATCGCCCTGAACGCCGACACCGGCAAGATGTGCGAAGACTTCGGCGACAAAGGCCAGGTCGACCTGCGCGCCAACATCGGTGGTTTCACCGCCGGCGGCTACTACTCCACCTCGCCGCCAGCGGTCACCAAGGACCTGGTGGTGATTGGCGGCCACGTCACCGACAACGTCTCCACCGACGAGCCGAGCGGCGTGATCCGCGCGTTCGACGTGCACACCGGCAAACTGGTGTGGAACTGGGACAGCGGCAACCCGGACGACACCACGCCGATTGCCGAAGGCAAGGTCTACACCCGCAACTCGCCGAACATGTGGTCCATGTTCGCCGTCGATGAAAAACTCGGCATGCTGTACCTGCCGATGGGCAACCAGACGCCGGACCAGTTCGGTGGCGCTCGCACCCCGGAATCGGAACTGCACGCCGCCGGCCTGACCGCCCTCGACATTGGCACCGGTAAAGTGCGCTGGCACTTCCAGTTCACCCACCATGACCTGTGGGACATGGACGTCGGTGGCCAGCCAACCCTGATGGACCTGAAAACCGCAGACGGCGTGAAGCCGGCGGTACTCGCGTCCACCAAGCAAGGCAGCATCTACGTACTGGATCGCAGCACCGGCCAAGCGATTGTGCCGATCAACGAAGTGCCAGTTCCGCAAGGCGCTGTCGAAGGTGATCACACCTCGCCGACCCAACCGAAATCCGACCTCAACCTGATGCCGCCGCCGCTGCAAGAGCGCGACATGTGGGGCGTGACGCCATTCGACCAACTGATCTGCCGGATCGACTTCAAGTCCATGCGCTACGACGGCCCGTTCACCCCGCCGTCGCTGCAGGGTTCGATCGTGTATCCAGGCAACTTCGGCGTGTTCGACTGGGGCGGCATCTCGGTTGACCCGGTGCGTCAGATCGCTTTCGTGAACCCGAGCTACATGGCGTTCAAATCGAAACTGATCCCGGCCGCCGAAATCGCTGCCCAAGGCCCGCGCAAAAGCGAAACCGAAGGCGTGCAGCCCAACAAAGGCGCGCCGTACGGCGTAGTCCTCGAAGCATTGCTGTCGCCAATGGGCCTGCCGTGCCAGGCGCCAGCATGGGGTTATGTAGCGGCGGTTGACCTGACCACCGCCAAAGTCCTGTGGAAACACAAGAACGGCACCGTGCGCGACAGCTCGCCGGTTCCGATCCCGCTGAGCATGGGCGTGCCTAGCCTGGGCGGCACCTTCACCACCGCCGGTGGCGTTGGATTCCTGAGCGGCACCCTCGACCAGTACCTGCGTGCCTACGACGTGAAAAACGGCAAGCAACTGTGGGAAGGTCGCCTGCCTGCGGGCGCGCAAACCACACCGATGACCTACACCGGCAAGGACGGCAAGCAATACGTGCTCGTCGTGGCGGGCGGTCATGGATCGCTGGGCACCAAGCAAGGTGACTATGTGATTGCGTACAAACTGTCCGAATAAGTTTTAGCGGCGGTTAAAGCAAAGGCGACTCCCGTGAGGGGGTCGCCTTTTTTGTGATCGACACACAACCCTGTAGGAGCCGGCTTGCTGGCGATTGCTGACTTACAGCCAACATCAACGTTGAATGTTAAACCGCTATCGCCAGCAAGCCGGCTCCTACAGGGGTGGTGTAGGTCCGTTGAATTGTGGGCAACAAAAAACCCGCCGTAGCGGGTTTTTCATTGCAGCGGTCAGCGGATCAGAAATCCTCCAGCCGCCACACTTCATAAGCCGGTGTCTCGTAGGGATGGCTCTGTTTCAAAGCCGCCACCACCGAACGGATCAACTCATCCGCCACCACCAGCTCAACTTTCCATTCCTCAACCTGTTCGACCTGCCCTGCTTCGCCAATGAACGGCTGACTGCCCTCCATTGGACGAAACTGACCCAGGCCCAACACCTGCCATGCGCAGTGTTCGTAAGCACCGATTCGCCCGCCACCGGCAGCGAACACAGCGCATTTGACCACTTCGACATGGCTGGTCGGAACAAAGAAGCTGAGCTTGTACACGGCGCTTAGTTCACCCACACGCGAGCGTTACGGAACATGCGCATCCATGGCGCGTCTTCGTTCCAGTCTTCCGAACGCCACGAGTTCTGCACGGCGCGGAACACACGTTCCGGGTGCGGCATCATGATCGTCACGCGACCGTCGCGGCTGGTCAAACCGGTGATCCCGCGCGGCGAGCCGTTCGGGTTGGCCGGGTACTTCTCGGTGACCTTGCCATGGTTGTCGACGAAACGCATCGCCACGCAACCCGACAGATCGGCTTCCAGCAACGCTTCTTCACTGGAGAACTCGGCATGACCTTCACCGTGTGCGATGGCGATCGGCATGCGCGAACCGGCCATGCCTTGCAGGAAGATCGAGTTCGACTCCTGGACCTGAACCATCGCCACACGGGCTTCGAACTGCTCGGAACGGTTACGCACGAAGTGCGGCCAGAACTCGCTGCCCGGGATCAGCTCGTGCAGGTTGGACATCATCTGGCAACCGTTGCACACGCCAAGGGTGAAGCTGTCGCTACGTTCGAAGAAACCCTGGAACGCATCGCGGGCGCGGCTGTTGAACAGCGCGGACTTGGCCCAGCCTTCACCGGCGCCCAGTACGTCGCCGTAGGAGAAGCCGCCGCAAGCGACCATGCCCTTGAAGTCGTTCAGGTCGACACGGCCGGCCAGAATGTCGCTCATGTGCACGTCGATTGCGTTGAAACCGGCGCGGTCGAACGCGGCCGCCATTTCCACCTGACCGTTGACGCCCTGCTCACGCAGCACGGCAACCTGTGGGCGGATGTTTTTCTTGATGTAAGGCGCGGCGACGTCCTGGTTGACGTCGTAGCTCAGCTTGACGCTCAGGCCCGGGTTGTCTTCTTCCAGCAGCACGTCGAACTCTTGCTCGGCGCAGTCGGCGTTGTCACGCAGACGCTGGATCTGGTAGCTGGTTTCAGCCCATGTACGCTGCAGCAGACGACGCTGACCTTCGAACACGGTTTCGCCGTTGAAGGTGATGCTGATCTCGCCGTTGTTCATCGGCTGACCGATCACCGACACGCACTCGCCCAGACCGGCAGCGCTGAACTGCGCGAGGATGTCCGGAGTCGCGTCCTGGCGAACCTGGATCACGGCGCCCAGTTCTTCGTTGAACAGGATCGCTGCGATGTCGGCGGAGGTTTCCGCCAGACCGTCGAGGTTCAGGCTCAGGCCGCAGTGACCGGCGAAGGCCATTTCCACGGCGCTGGTCAGCAGACCACCGTCGGAACGGTCGTGGTAGGCCAGCAGGTGACCGTCGGCATTGAGGCCCTGGATCACCGCGAAGAAGGCTTTCAGGTCTTCGGCATCATCGACGTCCGGCGCTTGCGAGCCGAGCTTGCCGTGAACCTGGGCCAGGATCGAGGCGCCCATGCGGTTCTGACCACGGCCCAGATCGATCAGGATCAGGTCGGTGGTGCCCTTGTCCATGCGCAGTTCCGGGGTCAGGGTCTGACGGATGTCAGCCACTGGCGCGAAACCGGTCACGATCAGGGACATTGGCGAGGTGACGGTCTTGTCTTCGCCGTTGTCGCTCCAGCGCGTGGCCATGGACATGGAGTCCTTGCCCACCGGAATGGTGATGCCCAGCTCAGGGCACAGTTCCATGCCGACCGCTTTCACGGTGTCGTACAGACGCGCGTCTTCACCCGGGTGACCGGCTGCGGACATCCAGTTCGCCGACAACTTGATGTCGGAGATCTTGTTGATGCGCGAAGCGGCGATGTTGGTCAGGGTTTCGCCGATGGCCATGCGGCCCGACGCCGGAGCGTCCAGCAGCGCCAGCGGAGTACGCTCGCCCATGGCCATGGCTTCACCGGTGTAGACGTCGAAGCTGGTGGCGGTGACGGCAACGTCGGCCACCGGAACCTGCCACGGGCCGACCATCTGGTCACGGGCCACGAGGCCGGTGATGGTGCGGTCGCCGATGGTGATCAGGAAGCTTTTGCTCGCCACGGCCGGGTGATGCAGAACGCGCTCGACGCAGTCTGCAATCTCAAGGGTCGACGGATCGAAGTCGTCGCCCAGCTCGTTTTCACGAACGGCCGAACGGTGCATGCGCGGGGCTTTGCCCAGCAGCACTTCCAGCGGCATGTCCACCGGGCTGTTGCCGAAGTGGCTGTCGGTGACCGTCAGTTGCGGCTCGGCAGTGGCTTCGCCGACCACGGCGAACGGGCAACGCTCGCGCTCGCAGATCGCCTGGAAACGTTCGAAGTCAGCAGGGCCGACGGCCAGAACGTAGCGTTCCTGGGATTCGTTACTCCAGATTTCGTGCGGGGCCATGCCCGGCTCGTCGTTTGGAATGTTGCGCAGTTCGAAGCGGCCACCACGGTTGCCGTCGTTGACCAGTTCCGGGAAGGCGTTGGACAGACCGCCCGCACCCACGTCGTGGATGAAGCTGATCGGGTTCTTGTCACCCAGTTGCCAGCAACGGTCGATGACTTCCTGGCAGCGGCGTTCCATCTCAGGGTTTTCGCGCTGAACCGAAGCGAAGTCCAAGTCAGCCGAGCTGGTGCCGGTGGCCATGGAGGAAGCAGCGCCGCCGCCCAGACCGATCAACATCGCCGGGCCGCCGAGCACGATCAGCTTGGAGCCGACGGTGATCTCGCCTTTCTGTACGTGTTCGGCACGGATGTTACCCATGCCGCCGGCCAGCATGATCGGCTTGTGGTAACCGCGAACTTCGTCGCCACGCGGAGTGGTGATCGATTGTTCGAAGGTACGGAAGTAACCGGTCAGGGCCGGACGACCGAATTCGTTGTTGAACGCGGCGCCACCCAGTGGGCCTTCGATCATGATGTCCAGCGCGGTGACGATGCGCTCAGGCTTGCCGTACGGCACTTCCCACGGCTGTTCGAAGCCAGGGATCTGCAGGTTCGACACGGTGAAACCGGTCAGGCCGGCCTTTGGCTTGGCGCCACGACCGGTAGCGCCTTCGTCGCGGATCTCGCCACCGGAACCGGTGGACGCACCCGGGAACGGGGCAATCGCGGTCGGGTGGTTGTGCGTTTCGACTTTCATCAAAATGTGCACCGGCTCCTGTACCGCGCCGTACTGGCGGGTTTCAGGGTCCGGGAAGAAACGGCCGGCGACATTACCGACGATCACCGAAGCGTTGTCCTTATAAGCGGACAGAACGCCTTCGCTGTGCATCTGGTAAGTGTTCTTGATCATGCCGAACAGGCTTTTTTCCTGGCTCTGACCGTCGATGTCCCAACTGGCGTTGAAGATCTTGTGACGGCAGTGCTCGGAGTTCGCCTGGGCGAACATCATCAGTTCGATGTCGTGCGGGTTGCGCTTCAAACCAACGAAGGCGTTGACCAGGTAATCGATCTCGTCTTCGGCCAGGGCCAGGCCCAGCTCGGTGTTGGCTTTTTCCAGCGCGGCGCGGCCGCCACCCAACACGTCGATCGCGGTCAGCGGCTTCGGTTCGGCGTGGCTGAACAGGCCGGCGGCCTGTTCAAGGTTGGCGAGGACGATCTGGGTCATGCGGTCATGCAGAACATCGGAGATCAGCTGCGCTTCGGCGTCGCTGAACTGGCCAGCGACATAGAACGCGATACCGCGCTCCAGGCGCTGGATCTTGCTCAGGCCGCAATTGCGAGCGATGTCGCTGGCCTTGCTGGACCACGGCGAGATGGTGCCGAAACGCGGCAACACCAGGAACAGGCGACCGGTCGGTTCTTGAACCGGTACGCTTGGACCGTACTTCAGAAGGCGCGCGAGCACCTGCTGTTCGTCGCCGGTCAGGACGCCGGTAACTTCGGCGAAGTGAGCGAATTCAGCATACAAGCCGCTGACAGCCGAAACCTTCTGGCTCAGTTGCTCAAGGAGTTTGCTGTGGCGAAAGGCAGAAAGGGCAGGAGCGCCGCGCAGGATCAACATCTTCGGGACAGCCTCGGGAAGGGGTGTGCTTTGAGGCCGTGCATTCTAGCCTAAACCGCCCGCGACATCACCCGAAACGGTACGGGCGGCGTCACCCGGACGTCGGGCCGGGTATCCGGGGCCGAAACAGCGGTCGGCCAGGTGTTATTTTTTGTGTCACAAAAAGCCGTTCGAGCCCATTCCTGCGGGCTCCAGAGCGGTTTTTCGCTCCCTAGCAGACAAGGCCTTCGCTGTCGAGATATGGCGCTCGTGGTCCTTTGCGTATACTGCGCAGATGTTTTCCCCAACGGCTTTGCGTCCGCGGTACGCCAAATGGCTGATCGCAACCGGACTCTTCCTGATGCTCAGTGGCTGTGTTGATAAACCCAACACGCTGGAGCGCGTAAAGGAGGATGGCGTGCTGCGGGTGGTTACCCGAAACAGCCCCGCTACCTACTTTCAGGATCGCAACGGTGAAACCGGCTTCGAATACGAGCTGGTGAAGCGCTTCGCCGACGATCTGGGGGTCGAACTCAAGATCGAAACCGCCGACAACCTTGACGACCTGTACAGCCAGGTGGGCAAGCCCAACGGTCCGGTGATCGCTGCGGCCGGCCTGGTCAGCAGCGAAGCGCGCAAACAGCAGGTGCGGTTCTCCCACTCTTATCTGGAAGTCACCCCGCAGATCATCTATCGCAACGGCCAGTCACGGCCGACCGATGCAAAGGATCTGGTGGGCAAGAAGATCATGGTGCTCAAGGGCAGCACCCACGCCGGGCAACTGGCGGAGTTGAAACAGAAGTTTCCCGGCATTGAATACGAAGAGTCCGACGCGGTTGAAGTTGTCGACCTGCTGCGCATGGTCGATGAAGGCCAGATTGACCTGACCCTGGTCGACTCCAACGAAGTGGCGATGAACCAGGTCTACTTCACCAATATCCGGGTCGCCTTCGACCTCGGTGACGCCAGCGACCAGAGCTGGGCCGTGGCCGCCGGCGACGACAACAGCCTGCTCAACGAGATCAACGCCTACCTCGACAAGGTGAAGAAGAACGGCACGCTGCAACGCCTGAAGGACCGCTATTACGGGCACGTCGACGTACTCGGCTACATGGGCGCCACTACCTTCGCCCAGCATTTGCAGCAACGACTGCCCAAGTACGAGCAACACTTCAAGACCTACGCCAAGAAAGAGAAGGTCGACTGGCGCCTGTTGGCGGCGGTCGGTTATCAGGAATCCCTGTGGCAAGCGGCCGTCACGTCGAAGACCGGCGTGCGTGGCCTGATGATGCTGACCCAGAACACCGCGCAGGCGATGGGCGTGTCCAATCGCCTCGATCCGAAGCAAAGCATCATGGGCGGCGCCAAGTACCTGGCCTACATGAAGGAACAGCTGGATGAGTCTATCCAGGAACCGGACCGTACCTGGTTTGCGCTGGCGGCCTACAACGTCGGCAGCGGTCACCTGGATGACGCGCGCAAACTGGCGGCCAAGGAAGGGTTGAACCCGGACAAGTGGCTGGACGTGAAGAAGATCCTGCCGCGCCTGTCCGAGAAAAAGTGGTACAGCAAAACCCGTTACGGCTACGCCCGTGGCGGCGAGCCGGTGCATTTCGTGGCGAACATCCGTCGCTACTACGACATCCTGACCTGGGTGACGCAGCCTCAGCTGGAAGGCAATCAGGTGGCCGAAGGCAATCTGCATGTGCCGGGGGTCGACAAGACCAAGCCGAGCCAGGAAACCCCGCAGCTTTAGATTTGTGTTGCTTTTGAGGACGCCTTCGCGGGCAAGTCGGATCGCCGCACCGCTCGCTCCTACAGGTCCGTGTTGTGCCGCAATTTTGCGTATGGCACCGACCCTGTAGGAGCGAGGCTTGCCCGCGAAGGCAGCACCTCCGTCTTAGCACTTCAACGCTGCGGCCAGGATCAACGCCTTCATCTCGGCAACAGCCGACTTGAACCCGACAAACAACGCGTGCGCCACCAGCGCATGGCCGATGTTCAGTTCGTTGATGCCCTTGATCGCCGCGACCGCTTCGACGTTGTGATAGTGCAAACCGTGACCGGCGTTGACGATCAAACCCTGCGCCAGACCAAATGCCACGCCATCGGCCACTCGTTTGAGCTCTTCAGCCACGTCCGTCGGTGTCTCGGCATCGGCATAACGACCGGTGTGCAACTCAATCGCCGGAGCACCGACACGACGGGACGCTTCGATCTGCCGCTCGTCCGCATCGATGAACAGCGACACTTCGCAACCGATCTTCGCCAGGCGATCCACTGCTGCCTTGATCCGCGCTTCCTGCCCCGCTACGTCCAGACCGCCTTCGGTGGTCAGTTCCTGGCGGGTTTCCGGCACCAGGCAAATGTGCGCCGGGCGGATGCGCTCGGCGAACACCATCATTTCTTCGGTGACGCCCATTTCGAAGTTCATGCGGGTTTGCAGCACATCCTTGAGCACCAGCACGTCACGTTCCTGAATGTGCCGACGGTCTTCGCGAAGGTGCACGGTGATGCCGTCAGCGCCCGCCTCTTCCGCGTCCAGTGCGGCCTTGACCGGATCGGGATAGCGAGTGCCCCGGGCCTGGCGCAGGGTGGCAACGTGGTCGATGTTCACGCCAAGAAGAATGCGATTGCTGGTGGTCACGGAAGCGCTCCTGAATTTAAAGATTCGGCGCACAGCATACACGGGGCAACAGGGTCTGTTGATCCTTGGTGGGAGCGAAGATCAAGACCCTACGGCTTTCGAAACAACTCTCGGGAAACCAGGGGACGACCGCCCAGGTGAACGGCCAATGCCTGGCGCATCAAACGCTTGGCGGCGGACAACGCGCCGGGGGCCGACCAGTCGGCGTCGGCCATGGCCAGCAACTCGGTGCCGTTGAACAGACCGGGTTGCAGCAGGTAGACCCGTTCCAGGCCGGCATCCACCTGTAGACGATACAGGCCGTCCGGCGCGACGGGTTCGCCGTGGATGTCGGTGTTCAGCGCGAAGCCGTAACCGAGATCGTCGAGCAAGCGCCATTCGAAGGAACGCAGCAACGGCTCCAGCGGGCGGCCTTCGGCCAGCGCAAGCAAAGTCGCGGCGTAGTGATCGAAGACAGCGGGATGGGGATCTTCTGATGGCAACAGGCGAATCAGTAGCTCATTGAGGTAAAGCCCGCTGAACAGCGCCTCACCGATGAGCCATGTCGACGTACCGGCACTTTCCATGCGCCCGACATTCTTCAGTTCGCCCCGCCCCCGGAACTCGACTTCCAGCGGCACGAACGGCCGCGCCAACGTCCCGGCCTTGCCCCGCGCACTGCGCAACACCGCCCGCAGCCGACCTTGCGGCGTAAGGAAATCCACCAGTGCGCTGTTTTCGCGGTAGGCGCGGGAGTGGAGGACGTAGGCGGGTTGGCCGATGGGCTGGGACATGATGCTCTCAATGACGGATCGCGATTTTACTAACACCCCAAAACCACTGTGGGAGCGAGCCTGCTCGCGATGAGGGACTGACATTCAACAAAATTGTTGACTGACAGACCGCTATCGCGAGCAGGCTCGCTCCCACAGTTTTATCACCTGGGCTCAGGTTTACAGGTCGCCGTAACCCAGCGAACGCAATGCGCGCTCATCGTCGGACCAGCCGCCTTTCACTTTGACCCAGAGGTTGAGCATGATCTTGGAGTCGAACAGCAGCTCCATGTCCTTGCGCGCCTCGGTGCCGATGCGCTTGATGCGCTCGCCCTTGTCGCCAATGATGATTTTCTTCTGGCCGTCACGTTCGACGAGAATCAACGCATGAATGTGCAGGGTTTTCCCCTGCTGCTTGAACTCTTCGATTTCCACGGTGATCTGGTATGGCAGCTCGGCGCCCAGCTGACGCATGATTTTCTCACGCACCAGCTCAGCGGCGAGGAAGCGGCTGCTGCGGTCGGTGATCTGGTCTTCCGGGAAGAAGTGATCGTTTTCCGGCAGGTGCTCGGCGATCACTCGCTCCAGCGTGTCGAGGTTATGCCCGTGCTGGGCCGAGATCGGCATGATCTGCGCGTTCGGCAGCTGTTCCTGCAACCAGGTCAGGTGCGGCATCAGCTCGGCTTTGTCTTCGATGCGGTCGGTCTTGTTCAGCGCCACGATCAGCGGGCCGGTCACGTACTGGACACGCTCGAGCACCATCTGGTCTTCGTCGGTCCACTTGGTACGATCCACCACGAAGATCACCACGTCGACGTCTTTCAACGCCGCCGAAGCGGTCTTGTTCATGTAGCGGTTCAAGGCCTTTTCGCCGCCCTTGTGCATGCCCGGGGTGTCGACGTAGATCGCCTGGACGGCGCCTTCGGTCTTGATGCCCAGCATGTTGTGGCGGGTGGTCTGAGGCTTGCGCGAAGTGATCGCCAGCTTCTGGCCGAGGATGTGGTTCAGCAGCGTGGACTTGCCCACGTTGGGACGGCCGACGATGGCAACATAGCCACAGCGTGTTGCGGTTGAATCAGTCATTGCCATTCTCCACACCCAGGGCTATCAGTGCTGCGGCGGCCGCTACCTGTTCGGCAATACGACGACTCACACCCTGACCTCGGCTTTTTTCATTCAGTAAGGTGATTTCGCATTCGACGAAGAACGTCCGGCAATGCGGCTCACCCTGGATATCCACCACTTCGTAACGCGGCAGCTCACAACCACGGGACTGCAGGAATTCCTGCAGGCGGGTTTTTGGATCTTTGTTGGTGTCGACCAGTGTCAGGCCTTCGAACTCGCCGGCCAGCCAGGCCAGCACGCGTTCGCGCGCCACGTCCATGCCGGCGTCCAGGTAGATCGCACCGATCAGCGCTTCCAGGGCATCGGCCAGAATCGACTCGCGACGGAAACCGCCGCTTTTCAACTCGCCGGAACCCAGACGCAAGTAATCGCCCAGATCGAAACCGCGGGCCAGTACAGCCAGAGTCTCACCTTTCACCAGACGTGCGCGCAAACGCGACAACTGGCCTTCGCGGGCCAGCGGGAAGCGATCGAACAGCGCCTCGCCAGCGACGAAGTTGAGGATGGCATCACCGAGGAATTCCAGGCGTTCGTTGTTGCGCCCGGCAAAGCTGCGGTGAGTCAGGGCCAGGACCATCAGTTCCTGATCCTTGAAGGTGTAGCCGAGCTGACGCTCTAGACGGCTTAAGGAGACGCTCACGGTTTACCCACGCTGAGTTCGTGGCTGGATTCCACCGCCATCGCCGTGGTGCGGCGCAGGCTTGGGACAATTAACGCTGTGTTCAAAAATTACGTCCTGAATATCATTGTTTTCATGCGTCTGGCGCCGATTGTGGCAGTTCCAGAAATGCATTCGGCGCTGTGTTCAACAGCGCCGTGTGTGATTACTTGATCAGGCCAACCCGCGAGAAATTCGGCAGGTGACTGAGTTTGGGTTCCGGCCAGCTCATCCAGACTGCGAAGGCCTTGCCGACGATATTCTTGTCGGGAACCATGCCCAGCAGATCCTTGGGAATAGTCGGATCATCCCAGTAACGACTGTCGTTCGAGTTGTCGCGGTTGTCGCCCATCATGAAGTAGTGCCCGGCAGGCACGGTCCACGTATGGTCAGGCGATGCGCGATAACGGCTCATTTCCTTGCGGATAAGGTGCTCGGCGGCGCCGAGTTTTTCCTTGTAGAGCTCGGCGCTGCCCAGCGTGCCCGGCTCGGAGCCGACCAGTTGCTCGGCAATCGACTCGCCGTTGACGAACAGGCGCTTGTCGGCGGTGTAGCGAACCTGGTCACCCGGCAGGCCGACCACACGCTTGATGTAGTTGACGTTCGGATCACTCGGGTAACGGAACACCATCACATCGCCGCGCTGCGGATCACCGACATCGATGACTTTCTTGTCGATCACCGGCAGGCGGATCCCGTAGGAAAACTTGCTCACCAGAATGAAGTCGCCGACATCCAGCGTCGGTTTCATCGAGCCGGAAGGAATCTGGAACGGCTCCACCAGGAACGAACGCAGGACCAGCACGATGAACAACACCGGGAAGAACGACTTGCCGTATTCGACCAGCAGCGGCTCTTTGTTCAGCTTCTCGACCACCACCACATCCGGCTGGCTGACGCTGCCCTGATAGGAGGCGATGGCGGCACGCCGACGCGGCGCCAGGAAAACCAGATCAAGCAACGCCAACAGGCCGCAGACGAACACGGCGATGACCAGCAACAGCGGGAAATTTAGTGACATAGGACCTAACTATCCAACCTGAGCACTGCAAGGAAGGCTTCTTGTGGAATTTCCACGTTGCCGACTTGCTTCATGCGTTTCTTACCGGCCTTTTGCTTTTCCAGCAGCTTTTTCTTACGGCTGACGTCACCACCGTAGCATTTGGCCAATACGTTCTTTCTGAGTGCCTTGACGGTTGTCCGCGCCACAATCTGACCGCCAATGGCGGCCTGGATTGCCACGTCGAACATCTGCCGTGGAATCAGTTCTTTCATCTTCTCGGTCAACTGGCGACCTTTGTAGTTCGCATTGTCACGGTGCACGATCAGCGCCAGGGCGTCGACTTTGTCACCGTTGATCAACACATCCAGTTTCACCAGATTAGCCGATTGATAACGATCGAAATGGTAATCCAGCGAAGCATAGCCACGGCTGGTGGATTTCAGACGGTCGAAGAAGTCCAGGACCACTTCGTTCATCGGCAAATCGTAGGTCACCTGAACCTGGGTACCGAGGAACAGCATGTCGTGCTGCACGCCACGCTTCTCGATGCACAGGGTAATAACGTTGCCCAGGTGTTCTTGCGGCACAAGAATGTTGGCCCGCACGATCGGCTCGCGCATGTCTTCGATCGTGGACAGGTCCGGAAGCTTCGACGGGTTATCGACGTAGATCGTTTCACCGGTTTTCAGCAACAGCTCGAAAATTACCGTCGGCGCCGTGGTGATCAGGTCCAGGTCGTACTCGCGCTCCAGGCGCTCCTGGATGATTTCCATGTGCAGCATGCCGAGGAACCCGCAACGGAAGCCGAAGCCCAGGGCGTCGGAGCTTTCCGGGGTGTACTGCAGCGACGAGTCGTTGAGCGTGAGCTTTTGCAGGGCTTCACGGAAATCTTCGAAGTCGTCGGAGCTGACCGGGAACAGACCGGCGTACACCTGCGGTTGAATGCGTTTGAAACCTGGCAGCACGTCAACGTCGGGGGTGGAGCTCAAGGTCAGGGTGTCGCCCACTGGCGCACCGTGAATGTCCTTGATGCTCGCGATAATGAAGCCCACTTCACCGGCCTTCAGGTCGGCGGTAGGGGTGTGTTTCGGGTTGAATACACCGACGCTGTCCACCAGGTGGATCTTGCCGGTGGACTTGACCAGGATCTTGTCGCCCTTCTTCACGCGACCGTGGCGCACGCGCACCAGGGACACAACGCCCAGGTAGTTGTCGAACCAGGAGTCGATGATCAACGCTTGCAGCGGATCGTCGTAGTTGCCGGTCGGCGCCGGAATGGTGGTGACCAGGCGCTCCAGCACTTCATCGACGCCCAGACCGGTCTTGGCACTGCAAGTGACCGCGTCGGTGGCATCGATGCCGATGATTTTTTCGATTTCTTCCTTGACGCGGTCCGGATCGGCCTGTGGCAGGTCGATCTTGTTCAGGACCGGCATGACTTCCAGGCCCTGCTCGATCGCCGTGTAGCAGTTGGCAACCGACTGCGCTTCAACGCCCTGACCGGCATCGACCACCAGCAAGGCACCTTCACAGGCCGCCAGCGACCGGCTGACTTCGTAGGTGAAGTCAACGTGGCCCGGGGTGTCAATGAAGTTCAGCTGGTACTTGATGCCATCGCGAGCGGTGTAATAGAGGGTGACGCTGTGGGCCTTGATGGTGATCCCGCGTTCACGTTCCAGGTCCATGGAGTCCAGCACCTGGGCTTCCATTTCGCGCTCGGCAAGGCCGCCGCACATCTGGATGAAGCGATCGGCCAGCGTCGACTTGCCATGGTCAATGTGGGCGATGATGGAGAAATTGCGGATATGACTCAAATCACTCACGGATCAACACTCAAAAAGGCTGCAGGCATGGCCCGCCGAAAAATAGCCGGGAATTGTACCTGATCCACGGCGCAAGCGTCACGTTCGCAGGTCAGACGGCACCTACAAAAAACGCCCCGGTCTTGCGACAGGGGCGTTTTTGAAGGCTTTTGCAGGAGCCTGCTTGCTGGCGATGGGGGCGCCGCAGTGGGTCTGGATGACCGAAGCGATGCGCTATCGCCAGCAAGCTGGCTCCTACAGGTTCGTGTGTTTCAACCGGCTCGGCGCAGGAGGTAGACACCTGCCAGGGCACACACACCCGCCGGCACCAGCACCGCAAACAGCGGCGAGAACCCGAACACCAGGCTCGAAGGCCCCAGCAAATCCTGGACGATGCGGAAGGTGAAGCCCACCAGCACGCCGGTGAATACCCGCTGACCGAGGGTAACCGAGCGCAGCGGACCGAAGATGAAGGAGATCGCCATCAGTACCAGGGCGGCAGTGACCAGCGGCTGCAACACCTTGACCCAAAATGCCAGCCAGTAACGGCCATTGTTCAACCCCTGATCCGCCAGGTAGTGGATGTAACTCCACAGGCCGGTGATCGACAGCGAATCCGGCGACATCACCACGGTGCTCAGCAGTTGCGGGCTCAGCGCCACGTTCCAGCGCTCGACCGGGGCCGTGACCACTTCGGTGCTCTTGTCATGGAACAGCGTGGTCGTGACATCGCTCAACTGCCAGTGATCCTGGTCGAATTTCGCGCGTTTGGCGAAGCTCGAGGACAGCATGTGCCGCTGATCGTCGAAGCGATAACGGGTCACGCCGTACAGCACGCCGTTGGGTTGTACCGAGTTGACGTGGATGAACTCCTCGCCCTGACGGTGCCACAGGCCATGCTTGGCGCTTTGCGCATCACCACTGCCTTGAGCCAGCGAGCGGTTGGCCTGCGCAGTGCTTTCGGTCGCCGGCGCGATGTACTCGCCAATCAACACGCCCACCACCATCAGGATCAGCATCGGCTTCATGACGGCCCAGACGATCCGGCCGATCGACACGCCCGCAGCGCGCATGATGGTCAGCTCGCTGTGACTGGCCAGACTGCCGAGACCGATCAGGCAGCCGATCAGTGCTGCCATCGGCAACATGTCGTAAAGACGGCGCGGCGCGGTCAGCAGGACGTAACTCAAGACATCGACCAGGGTGTAGGTATCGCTGACTTCACCCATCTCGTCGATGAAAGCGAACAGCGTGGCCAGACCGAGAATAATCCCCAGTACCGCCAGGATCGCGATAAAGACGCTGCTACCGATGTAGCGATCGAGCTTAACCACGGGCCACCTCCAGCGCGCTGCGGCGACTCGCCCGCTTCAACTGCCAGGGTTCCCAATAGAGCAAGCCAAGGCCGATGGCCAGGAAGATTGCGTGAACCCACCACAAGCCCAGCGCGGGCGGGATCTTGCCCTTTTCGAGGGCGCCGCGAGCGGCAATCAGGATGCTCAGGTAAGCCATATAAAGAAGAATCGCCGGCAGCAGCTTGAGGAAACGGCCCTGGCGCGGATTGACCCGCGACAGCGGCACCGCCATCAGGGTCACGATGAAGACCAGCAAGGGCAAGGACAGGCGCCATTGCAACTCGGTGCGCGAACGCAGGTCATCACTGCCGAGCAACGAACTGGTGGGCATTGCATCACGGTCGGTGACTTCGTCGCTGACGTCCGGCTTAGGCAGCAGTACGCCGTACTCTTCGTACTTGATCGCACGATAGTCGGCCTGCCCCGGGTTACCGTCATAACGATAACCGTTGTCGAGAATCAGGTAGCGGTTGCCGTCGGGGCGGATTTCCTGACGGCCCTTCTCGGCCACCAGCACGGAAATCCCGCGATCCTTCTTGTCCGACGAGACGTTCTTTTGCGAAATGAACACGCCGCCGAGGTGGATGCGGTCATCCGACAGGGTTTCGGTGTAGGTCACCCGGGTGCCGTCACGCAGGGCCTGGAAGCGACCCGGCTCGAGGGTATCGAACTCGGTCAGCGCGTCTTGCTTGTTCAGCAGCAACTGAAACTGATTGGCCCCTTGTGGCGCCAGGCTCAGGCTCAACCATGCCACCACCAGTGCCACCAGGGTGGCCGGAAACAGGGTCATGGTGAACAGGCGCTGCTGGCTCATGCCCGTGGCAGAGAGCACGGTCATTTCACTTTCAAGGTACAGGCGACCGTAGGCCAGCAGGATCCCGAGGAACAGGCCCAGCGGCAGGATCAGTTGCAGAAAGCCTGGCAGGCGAAAGCCCATGATCAGGAACAGCGAGCCCGGATCCAGAAGGCCAGCCGCCGCCTGGGCGAGGTATTTGATGAAGCGTCCGCTCATGATGATGACCAGCAGCACGGCACTGACGGCGCTCAAGGTCAACAGGACTTCGCGGGATAGGTAACGGAAGACGATCAAACCAGACACTCCAGGGTTGTCAGGCTAAGGCGGCCAAACAAGCAAACGTATCAGGCAGCCCGCAAGACAGAGCCGCCGAAAAAAGTTGGCGCATTATCCTGTGATTGGACGCGCCTGTCACTGCGCATGGTTACGCAGGCGGCCAAAGCGCAGAAGATCGTACAACCGAGGGTTGTCAGGCGCCGGTAGCGAGGTTCAAACTGCGGCCTTTGTCGCAAGCCGTGACTTGCGTCTTTCACTCTATAAATAAGCAGGCTCGAACGTCTGTCGTCGAGCACTTGCGTGTTGACCCATCATTCAGGGACCCGGACATGGAACTGGTTGTAAAAAGCGTTAACCCAGAAACGTTGAAAACCTCCACCCTGGTAGTCGCCGTCGGCGAAGGCCGCAAGCTCGGCGCCGTTGCCAAACAACTCGACGAACTGAGCGGCGGCGCCATCAGCGCAGTGCTCAAGCGTGGCGACCTGGCCGGCAAGGTTGGCCAGAGCCTGTTGCTGCACAGCCTGCCGAACCTGAAAGCCGAGCGCGTGTTGCTGGTCGGCGTGGGCAAGGACGAAGAACTGGGTGACCGCCCGTTCCGTAAAATCATCGCCGGCATCCTCAACACCCTGAAAGGCCTGGGCGGCAGCGATGCCGTGCTGGCGCTGGACGAAGTGATCGTCAAGGGTCGCGACAGCTACGGCAAGACGCGTCTGCTGGCCGAAACCCTGGTGGACGGCGAATACACCTTCGATCAGTTCAAGAGCCAGAAAGCCGAACCTCGCGCCCTGAAGAAAGTCACCCTGGTGACCATCAAGGCAGCCCAGGCTGAAGTCGAGCGCGCCGTGGCCCACGCCACCGCGATCGCCAACGGCATGGCGTTCACCCGCAACCTGGGCAACCTGCCGCCGAACATCTGCCACCCGACGTTCCTCGGCGAGCAAGCGAAAAACCTCGGTAAAGAATTCAAAAGCCTGAAAGTCGAAGTCCTTGATGAGAAGAAAATCAAGGAACTGGGCATGGGCTCGTTCTACGCCGTCGGCCAGGGCAGCGCCCAGCCGCCACGCCTGATCGTCATGCAATACAACGGCGGCAAGAAATCCGAGAAGCCGTACGCCCTGGTCGGCAAAGGCATCACCTTCGACACCGGCGGCATCAGCCTGAAGCCGGGCGCCGGCATGGATGAAATGAAGTACGACATGGGCGGCGCCGCCAGCGTGTTCGGTACCTTGCGTGCCGTGCTCGAGCTGAAACTGCCGATCAATCTGGTGTGCATCCTCGCCTGCGCCGAGAACATGCCGAGCGGCAACGCTTCGCGTCCGGGCGACATCGTCACCACCATGAGCGGCCAGACCGTGGAAATCCTCAACACCGACGCCGAAGGCCGTCTGGTGCTGTGCGATGCCCTGACCTACTCCGAGCGCTTCAAGCCACAAGCCGTGATCGACATCGCAACCCTGACCGGCGCTTGCGTCGTTGCATTGGGTGCGCACACCTCCGGCCTGCTGGGCAACAACGACGAACTGATCGGCCAACTGCTGAGCGCCGGCCAATCGGCTGACGACCGCGCCTGGCAACTGCCGTTGTTCGACGAGTATCAGGAGCAGCTGGACAGCCCGTTCGCCGACATCGCCAACATTGGCGGCCCGAAAGCCGGCACCATCACCGCTGCCTGCTTCCTGTCGCGCTTCACCAAAAACCTGAACTGGGCGCACCTGGACATCGCCGGCACCGCCTGGACCAGCGGCGGCAAGGACAAGGGCGCCACTGGCCGTCCGGTTCCATTGCTGACCCAGTACCTGCTGGACCGCGCCAAAGCCTGAAACCGATGACCTCGGGCGGCGTTGCTTTCGGGCGACTCCGCCTGGGGCTCAGGAACCGCAATGACCAAAGTCGACTTCTATATCCTGCCCAGCGCCGATCCTTCGGCACGGCTGGATTTCGCCTGCAAGCTCACCGATAAAGCCTGGCGCATGGGCCATCGCATCTACCTGCATTGCAGCGATGCCGCCCAGCGTGACGATCTCGATGCACGCCTGTGGGCCTTCAAGGGCGAAAGCTTCGTGCCCCACGGCCCCGCCGAAAGCGAGCCGGACGGTTTGATTGTGCTGGGTCTTGGCGATGACTGCGGTCAACATCAGGATTTGCTGGTCAACCTCGACCTGAAAGTCCCGGCCTTTGCCAACAAATTCGCCCGGGTGGCGGAAGTGGTGGTGGAGGATCCGGCGATACGCACGGCTGCGCGGGAGAGTTTCCGTTTCTACCGCGAACAGGGCTATCCTCTGCAAGATCACCGTTTACAGCGACTCTGAGCATTCCGATGGACACTCCAAAACCGCTGCAAAAGTCCGCGCACCTGCTGGACGACCTTGAGTCGATCCGCCAATTGCTCGGCGATGACAACCTGCAACCACCGCTGCTGACCGACACGGTCGACGATGGAGAGCAGGAACAGATTCCGATGTTGTTCGACACGGTCAGCGCCAGTCAGCCCACCGTCGCACCGACACCAGTCGCCGCTGCCGCGCAACCGGCACCCGCGGCCAGCAAAGGTCCCGACGACCTGCTGCACCTGGACAGCGAACTGCGCGCCGCCGCGCAATTGATCATGCAAGACGTGATCGACGACTTCGCCCCGCACATCGAAACCGAAATCAAACGCCGCCTCAGCGCGCGCCTTGAGCGGTTGCTAAGCCAGTACAACGATTAATCGAACACACCCCCCTCCCGTAGGAGCGAGGCTTGCCCGCGAAGGCGATATGTCAGATACATCAATGCTGACTGACACACCGCCTTCGCG
>NZ_JAHBDD010000050.1:0-28069 GCF_019956155.1 Pseudomonas sp. BF-RE-22
CTCAAAAACCACACCCCCAAGGGCCCCACCGTGATTCAACTACACTCTGAAAGCGATCAAGCCGTCGCGGTCCTCAGGCCCAGAGCAGTCAATGCCACCCACTCACGCTAACCGAATGTCGCGCACCCTGATGTATCTCATCGTCATCGTTACCGCGTTGTACCTGGCGCTCTGCGTCGCGCTGTTCGTGTTCCAGCGTGCCCTGATCTACTTCCCGCAACCCGCCGCGCTCGGGGCGCCCGAAACGCGGCTCACGCTATCGGTGGCGGACGCACAGGTGCAGGTCACCGTCAAACCGCACGACGGGCCAAATGCACTGATCTATTTTGGTGGAAATGCCGAGGACGTTTCGCGCAACCTGCCCGTATTTTCCCAGGCATTCCCCGACCATGCCCTGTACTTGCTGCACTATCGGGGCTTCGGTGGCAGCACCGGTTCACCTTCCGAAGAGGCGATTTCCCGCGATGCCCTGACCTTGTTCGACAAAGTCTACGACACCCATCCCCACATCGCCGTGGTCGGCCGCAGCCTGGGCTCGGGCGTCGCCGTGCGCCTCGCCAGTCAGCGCCCGGCCTCCCGACTGATCCTGATCACCCCCTACAACAGCCTTGAAGAGCTCGCCGTCCGCCAGTACCCGATATTCCCGGTGAAGTGGCTGTTGCAGGACAAGTTCGAATCGTGGAAATACGCCGAGCACATCTCGATACCGACGCTGTTGCTCGCGGCCGGGCAGGATGAAGTCATCCCGCCCTCCAGCACGGAAAAACTCTACGGGCATTTCGCCAAAGGTGTGGCGACCCTGAAGGTTATTCCTGGCGTGGGGCACAATTCGATCTCCGACAGCCCCGAGTATCTGAAGCTGATGGAAGACGGGTTGTAGGTCACTCGGTCATTTGCGCGCCAACTTAAAGCGCACGCAATCTTCGTAGAAACTCTGGCGCAGTGCCGCGGGTTTGATCCGCGACGGGCTGTCGTAGGTTTGCTCGGTAATACCCATGGCCGTCATGCGCATCCACGGTTTGCTGAACTTGTAGGTCTGTAATTTCTGGCGGGCGGCGTACAGCGAAACGCCGGCCAGTTTGAGTTCCTGGGCTCTGGCTGCAGTGCCCGCGCCCCAGCTGCACATATACCGGTCATTGGCTTGAAGGTCTTTGGCCTGGGCGGAAACGGCGATGCCAGCCAAGCCTAACGAAATCAGCGTAATCCATACATTGCGCATTTAAAGCCAGCCCTAACCACCTGAAATTAAAGTGATTCTGTCTGTAACTTTCGGGCTTCGGGGCCAGCAAAATGCCTTATTTCAAAGCTTCTCAGTTTCCCGTGACCAGCTTGAGTCCGATAACACCGCCCAGGATGACCAGGATGCACAGTATCCGCAGCAGTGTGGTGGCGTCGCCCAGCACCGCCATCCCCAGTATCGCGGTGCCCGCCGCGCCAATTCCGGTCCACACCGCGTAGGCGGTGCCGACGGGCAGGGTTCGCAGCGACAGTGAAAGCAGAAAGACACTGGACAAACCGGTCGCGGCTGCCAGCAGTCCCGGGGTCAATCGGGTAAATCCGTCTGAGCCCTTCATGAAAAACGCGAAGGCAATTTCGAGAATGCCGGCGATGCCAAGCAGTGACCAAGCCATGGTGTTAACTCCTTTGGTTAACCCGCCGAGCGTGACCACCCGGCGAGTTCTATTGATTCAAGGGGATGGTTCAGGCGTTGTTGGCAGCGGCGGGTTTCGCCCGGAACGTCACGCCGAACCGGTTGAAAGCATTCATCAGACCGATCGCGTACGTCAGGTCTGCCAGTTCCTTATCGCCGAATTCGGCAGACGCAGCGGCATAGTCGGCATCGGGAACGCCGGTTTCCGCCACGCGAGTCACCGTTTCCGCCCAGCTCAGCGCAACGCGTTCGCGGGCACTGAAGACTGAACCGGCATCACGCCATACCGGCACCAACACCAGTTTTTCTACGCTGACGCCGAGCTTGAGCAGGTCCCGGGAATGCATGTCTATACAGAAGGCGCAGCCGTTGATTTGCGACACCCGCAGATAGACCAGGTCAATCAGCTCGTGGGAAAGACCGCTGTTCTGCAGGTAGACATAAACCCCGCCGAAAGCCTTGTAACCTTCAGGTGAAGCCTTGGCGTAGTCGAGACGATTACTCATGATGAGTCCTTGTGTTTGCTGGTTGAGGGACTTCATCGTGTCGTGTCTTGGCCTTGTTGATAAGGTCCATGATCGGCCTTGAGTCATGGGCCATGATTCGGCAATCATGGCCCAGTTATTAACCGGATTCATGGACCTTTGGCCTGGGTCATGAGCTTCATAGAATGATTCCCTCCACACAGTTCAAACCGGGTGAATCATGAAAATCCTCCACGTTACTTGCAGCCCTCGCGGCGAAGCGTCCGAAAGCTATCGGCTGTCGAAAAACATCATTGGCTTTTTGCTGAAGGCCCATCCAGCGGCAACCGTGATCGAGCGGGTGGTCGGTGGTGACGCGCTGTCCCCTATCGACGAGCCTTACGCGATTTCCCAACAGGCGTCCGCCGATGTCACAGAGACAGGCTCTATCGCCCGATCCGAAGCGCTGATCGAGGAACTGCACAGCGCCGATATGCTGGTGATTGGTACGCCGATGCATAACTTCACCGTGCCTTCGACACTCAAGCTCTGGATCGATCACATCGCTCGGGTCCGACGCACGTTCAATGTCGGTGCGCAAGGCAAAACCAGCCTGCTGCAGGACCGCCCGGTGTATGTTGCAGTGTCCTCTGGCGGCAGGTTTTCCGGAATGACCCCGCGGCAACCGGATTTTCTCACGCCGTACCTGACCGCCGTGCTGGGTATGATCGGGCTGCACGACGTGAATTTTTTCTCCGTAGAGGGAACCGCCATGGGCCCGCAGGCCGTCGCCGCCGCCAGGGACAAGGCGGGCCAGGCACTACAAGCGCATTTTTCTGCGCACGACACGGGCGAGGCCAATGACCCTTCAAATCAAAAACTTCTCACCCCTTGATCCGACCTCGCCGGAGCCGATCTACCGGCAAATCTACTGGCGGTTCCGCGGCGCGATCAGTGACGGACTGCTCGCCCCCGGGGACCGGATTCCTGCGGCCCGGGCACTGGCAAAAGAGCTTGGTCTGGCGCGGGGGACCATCGACACCGCGTATTCACTGCTGACGGCGGAGGGCTATCTGCTGTCGCGGGGTCAGGCGGGCACCGTGGTGGCGCCGGGGGTCAGCGGCAGGAAACCTTCGGCGCGTACGGAACACCCGTTTAATGCGACCGCCAGCGCCTCGATCAGGCACAAGGCAGCGGTCCTGCCCTTTCAAATGGCCTTGCCCGCGCTGGATGCCTTTCCGCGAAAGATCTGGTCGCAGATCGGCGCACGCTGCGTGCGCGCCACGCGCATTCCCGACATGGCCAATCCGTCGGTGTTGGGGCTGGAATCGTTGCGCACGGCGATTGCCACTTACCTGCAAGTCTCACGGGGCATTACCTGCTCGCCCGCGCAAGTGTTCATCACCTCGGGATACCGCAACACACTGGCACTGATCGCTCACACGCTGCTCAAGCCCGGCGACCGTGTGCTCGTGGAAGACCCCGGCTACCTGCCGACCCGCCAGTTGCTGGCGCATCTTCAGATCAAGGTTGCCCCCGTGCCGGTGGATCAGGACGGCATGCAGGTCGCGCAAGGGGTGAGCAGCGCGATGGACGCACGAGCAGCGGTGGTCACACCGGCACATCAAAGTCCCCTGTGCGTGTCGCTGTCACTGCCGCGCCGACTGGAATTGCTTGAGTGGGCCAGCCGGCAGCAGGCCTGGATTATCGAGGACGATTACGACGGCGAATACCGCTACGTCAGCCGTCCCCTGCCCGCGCTGAAAAGCCTGGACCGTGATGGCCGGGTGCTCTACGCCGGCACGTTCAGCAAGGTGCTGTTTCCGGGGATCCGCCTTTCGTACCTGGTGGTGCCGCCAGCGCAGGTCGAACGCTTCGAACATGTCAGCGAAACCTTTCTCGGCGGTTGTCCGGAACTGACCCAAGCCATCGTCGCCACGTTTATGACCGAGGGGCATTTCGCGCGCCATATCCAGCGCATGCGCAAGCTCTACGGCGAACGTCGGGAAGCGACGGCACGCGGATTGAAGAAAGTCCTGGGGGAACGCATCCGCATCGATCCGCAGCCGGGTGGCATGCATCTGATTCTGCGGCTGATGGAGGCACAGTCCGACCGATTGCTGGTCGAGCGCTTGTTGGCGGCCGGTCTCTACGCTGAAGCGTTGACCGATTGGCGTGTGCATGACGAGACCGATTCCGCGCTGTTGCTCGGGTTTGCCAACATTGATTCGCAAGAGACTGCCGAGCAGTTGGGAAAACGGATTCTGGCGTTGATGTAGGGGCCAGATTCCAGGGCCCTATCGCCGGCAAGCCGGCTCCTACAAGGGTTTTGCGTGCACCGCAAAACCCTTGTAGGAGCCAGCTTGCTGGCGAAGGCGGCCTTGAGAACAACACAAAAAACCAGTCATGGCCCAATCAAGCGGCTGACTCATGGACCTGTCCGCCTTACCCATCTCACCGCATCATCGGCCACCGACCACCACCCGGAATAATCCGATGCCCAGCTCTTCCCCACTCCACAGCATCGCTGTGTTCTGCGGCTCCAACTATGGCTTCAACCCCGACTACGTGGCAGGCGCCCAGGCCCTCGGCCGGGAAATCGCCAGACGCGGCATACGCCTGGTCTATGGCGGTACCGACAAGGGTTTAATGGGCGTGATGGCCGATGCCGTACTCGCCGAGGGCGGTGAAGTGCTCGGCATCATCACGCGCTTGCTGTTCGACCTTGGGCATCTTCATGGCAGCCTGACCGAACACGAAGTGACGCCAGACATGCGCAGCCGCAAGACGCGCATGAGCGAATCGGCGGATGCGTTCATCGCATTGCCCGGCGGGCTGGGGACGTTTGAGGAGTTGTTTGAAGCGGCAACCCTGACCCAATTGGGTGAACACCACAAAGGCGTCGCTTGCCTGAACATCGGCGGTTTTTTCGACCCGGTGCGCAGCCTGCTCGACCATGCGGTGAAGGAAGGTTTCATGAAGACCGAACACAGCCAGATGCTGATGTTCAATACCGACCCGGCGGCACTGCTCGACGCGCTCGAACAGTGGCAAGCGCCCACCGTCACCAAATGGATCGGGTCGGCGGCTTGAAAGGCGTTTCAGTGCTTAGCGATGCACCCGGTTCCGCCCAGCGCGCTTGGCCTGGTAGAGCGCGTCATCGGCGCGGGTCAGGAGGCTGTCCATATTCTCGCCGGGTTGCGCGAAAGCCACGCCAAAGGATGCCGTGATCGTATCGAGTACCTTGCCATCAACCCGCGCCTTGATCCGCAACGATTGTACTTTCACCCGCAGTTGCTCAGCAAAAACAGCGGCACTCGCCAGGTCGGCGCAGTGTTGCAGAATCACGCAGAACTCTTCACCGCCATAACGCGCCGCTGTGGCGTGGGGTGGCAGCGAACTGCGCAACACCTGCCCGACATGCTGCAGCACTCGGTCACCCAATGGGTGACCGTACTGATCATTGAATTGCTTGAAGTGATCGATATCCAGCATGACCAGCGCGACGCCCTGGGACTCATTGCTCAGCGCCTGCTCCAGCAAACGGGTAAACGCGGTGCGATTGAGCAGTTCGGTCAGGCCATCGAGCGTGGCCGCCAGTTGTGCACGCTCAAGCTTGCTGCGCAGGCTCTTGATCTCGCTCTGGGCGGAGTGCAGTTGGGTGAGGAACTGTTCCTGCTGACTGTGCATCAGCTGGGTGCTTTGTTGCAGCTCACTCAAAATGCCCGGCAAACGCTCGTTGACGGGCGACTCGAGCATTTCCAGGCAACGTCCCAGACTGCTCTGGAAGTTGAGATTGCCCTCGACGCTGCGCGAAACGTCGCGCTGCATGTCGTCCACCAGATTGATCGCCTGTTGCTGCCCGGCGCGAGCCTCTTCCAGCTCGTCGCGAATGATGTAGTCGCGGAAAAGCCGGGTGGCGGATTCCGGCGGGAAGCAATCGAAGTCTTTGACCACCCGGTCCAGGTGACGATTGAGTTCGGGGTCCAGGCCTTTGCTGTAGGTGTACCACAGCGCGTAATGCACCGGATTGGGCGGGATGTTGTGACGAACCATCAGCGGAATGGCTTGTTTGAGCAGCGCCGCGGCCTCGCGGGAATCTTCCGGATACAGCGCAAGGGCAGTCGCACGCGTCTCTGATTGGCTCATGACATCACTGTGGTTGTTAATGATTGGCAAATGCAAAACGATGCGAGCATAACCATACGCATGACAAACGGCCATCCCCCTGTGTATTGCCGTGCCATTCGGGTTGATTCAGGTCAGTTTTATGGCCGGCATTTGCCACCGCGACGGCGTGAAAACACAGATCTGTAGGAGCCGGCTTGCTGGCGATGAGGCCTTCAAACCCTGCGGCGTGTCTGAGGACGCCATCGCCAGCAAGCCGGCTCCTACAAGGGGGTTGTGTTTAGCTGCCGGCGCCGCCGTGTGCTTCTTCGAAGAAGTAGTCCTTCCAGCTGGCCGCCTTGTTCTTCAGTACGCCCAGTTCCTGCAGTTTCTCGGCGTAGACCGCCGTGCGCTGCGGCACCACCGTGAAGTTGATCTCTGGATCGTTGACGATTTTCTCAACCAGCGGCAGGGCCAGCTTCGATTGTTCGACGCGGATGTAGGTCTGGGCGGCGGCGGATTTGTCGGCCTTGATGATTTTTTCCGCTTCGGCCAATGCGTCGTAAAACGCCTTGTAGGTTTTCGGGTTTTCGTCGTGGAATTTTTCCGTGGTGTACAGCACATTGAACGTAGCCTGGCCGCCCAGCACGTCGTAGGAACTCAGCACCTTGTGCACGTTGGGATTCTGCAATTCCTGATACTGGAACGGCGGGCTGGAGAAGTGCGCGTTGATCTCGGAACCCCCGGCGATCAATGCCGCCGTCGCATCCGGATGGGCCAGGCTGATCGAGATGTCGTCGAATTTCTTGTAGTGGTCATTGCCGAACTGCCTGGCCGTTTCGATCTGCAAGGTGCGCGACTGGAACCCTACCCCGGCCGCAGGCACGGCAATGCGATCCTTCTCGGTGAAGTCCCTCAGGCTCTTCACATTCGGGTTGTTGGTCAGCAAATAGTTGGGCATCGACCCCAGCGAGGCAATCGCCTTGACGTTCTGTTTGCCCTTGGTGCGATCCCAGATCGTCAGCATCGGTGGCACGCCCGCCGACACCACATCCAGCGCGCCGGCCAACAGCGCTTCGTTCATCGCCGTGGCACCGGAAATGCTGTTCCAGTCGACCTTGATGTCGAGGCCCTGGGCCTTGCCGTGCTTCTCGATGAGTTGCTGGTCGCGGACCACATCCAGAATCAGGTAACCGATGCCGAATTGCTGGGCGATGCTGATCTTGCCTTCGGCCTGCGCGCCGGGACTGAGTAACGCACTCATCGCCGCCAGGGAGGCCGCCAGGAGGGTCAACGCTGAACGCTTGTAGGGAGTTGCCATGAAATGCTCGCTGTGAGTGGACGAATCAGAAATAAAGCGACGACGAGGGCTATTCCTCCACCGCCAGTGTCTTGTTCAACTCCCCGATTTTCTCCAGCCGCGCCCGGACGATGTTGCGGCTGATGTTCAGCAGGCGTCCAGTCTGCAACTGGTTGCCGTGGCAGAACCGGTACGCCGCGCGGAAAATGGTTTCTTCGATATGTTCGTAAAGGTCCGGGATGTTCTGTTCGAACAGCGCGTTGAGGGCGGCTTCCAGGTCCACCGGGCCGGCAACGGCGTGGCTGGTTTGGCTGGCCTGTTCCTGGCGGATGCCGGAGGAACGCATGTCCACCAGGTGCAGATCCGCCGGGGCGACCCGCTGATTGCGGCACACCAGCAATGCGTGGTGAATGGAGTTTTCCAGTTCGCGGATGTTGCCTGGCCAGCTGTGCTCCAGCAGTTTGCGTTCAGCTTCGACGCTCAATGACGCACGGTTGTAGCCCAGGCGCTGGCAATGTTCTTCAAGGAAAAACTCGGCCAGCGGCAGGATGTCGCCCGGTCGTTCGCGCAAGGGCGGCAGGCGAATGGTCGCGACGTGCAGACGGTAAAACAGGTCCTCGCGAAAATGCCCGGCGACGACCGCATCCGCGAGGTTGACGTTGGTTGCAGCCACCAGCCTTACGTTGATCGGGATCGGCGTGCGCGAGCCCAGGCGCACCACTTCGCGCTCCTGCAAGACCCGCAGCAGTTTGACCTGCATGTTCAACGGCAGATCACCGATTTCATCGAGAAACAGCGTGCCGCCATTGGCCGCTTCGAACCACCCGGCCTTGTTGGTCGTGGCGCCGGTGAAGGCGCCTTTTTCGTGGCCGAACAGCTCACTTTCCACCAGGGTTTCGGCAAACGCTCCGCAGTTCACCGCCACGAAGGGTTCGCGTCCGCGGCGGCTCAAATTGTGGATATGCCGGGCGACCAGTTCCTTGCCGGTGCCGGTCTCGCCAATGATCAATGTGTTGGCTTCACTGGGCGCCAGGCGCTCGATGCGGCTGAGCAATTCCTGGGAGCGCGGGTCCTTGAACACCAGGACGGTGGCCCGCACCGACTTGGTCAATTCGCGAGCGTTTGGATGAGTGATCAGCGACATGGTGCATTCCTGGCAGTAAAAGCGCGTGCTCAATAGTGCATGAAGTTGTTTAGACTAAAAAATTCTTAATTAGTATTTATATATTCCCAAAAACCATATGCAACGCAACTGCTGCCAGCCTGCTGCTGGAGCAGCAATTGGCACGCACCGGCCTGCTTGCACATCAACACCCCACGCTCCCGGCAGTTCCCTCCCCTCGCCCTGAAACCCAGTCCCTGCGCGGCCTGCAGCGCGTTTTCAGCGCAGTGGCATGCAATCTGCTCTCTCCCATGTACAGCGCAAAACTTTGTAGGAGCTGGCTTGCCGGCGATGGCGTCCGCAGAAACGCCGCAAGGTTTGAAGGCCCCATCGCCAGCAAGCCGGCTCCTACAAGGATTGTGTTCACAACGCTGGAAAAGAGGTGCGCCGCAATTCCCATGTAGGAGCCGGCTTGCTGGCGATGGCGTCGGCAGAAACGCCGCCAGGCTTGAAGGCCTCATCGCCGGCAAGCCGGCTCCTACAAGGATTGGGTTCACAACGCAGCAGCATCGGACACCGCAAAACCCTGTAGGAGCCGGCTTGCTGGCGATGGCGTCGGCAAAAACGCCGCCAGGCTTGAAGGCCTCATCGCCGGCAAGCCGGCTCCTACAAAGACTGTGTTCACAACGCAGCAGCATCGGACACCGCAAAACCCTGTAGGAGCTGGCTTGCCGGCGATGGCGTCCGCAGAAACGCCGCAAGGTTTGAAGGCCAGATCGCCGGCAAGCCGGCTCCTACAAAGACCGTGTTTCGCCAATAGCCATTTAGGGAGAGTTCAATGAAACGTTTCTGGCGCAACAGCCTGGTCGCCTTGACCGGGTTTCTGCTCAGTGCCACGGCGCTGGCCGGACAGGCACCGGCGTCGGTGAAGATCGCTATCGTCGCGTATACGCAGGGTGGCAAACCGGTATTCGGCGGGATCGCCGGGCGGGTGATCGAGGACGGTTGGCTGGAACAGCAACTGGCGCAGCGCGGTGTGAAGCTCGACTGGATCGCCCTGCCCCACGCCGGCGCCGGGCCGCAGATCAACGAAGGCTTCAGCAACAACAGCATCGACTTTGCCGTGCGCGGCGACCTGCCTTCCGTGATTGCCGGGGCTGGCGGTGTGCCGGGCAAGCTGATCGTGCCCGGTGGCAGCGGCAACAACATCTATCTGGTGGTGCCCGCCGGTTCCAGCGCCAACAGCATCGATGACCTCAAGGGCAAACGCCTGGCCCTGCATCGCGGTCGTCCGTGGGAGTTCGCGTTCAGCAACTTCCTCGCCAGCAAGGGCCTGAAGCTCGACGATTTCAAGATCGCCAACCTCAATCCGCAAGTCGGCGCCGCAGCGGTGTCCGCTGGCAAAGTCGATGCGGCCGTATTGCTCAGCGAAGCCTATGCGCTGGAAGACAAAGGCGTCGGCAAGATCATCTGGTCGACCAAGCAAGGCGCCAACGACTGGCGTCTGGTCTCAGACCTCTGGGGCACCGACAGTTTTGTCGCGCAGCACCCGGACATTACTCAACTGCTGGCAACCGCCTGGATCAAAGCCGCCTGGTGGATCTCCCAGGAACAAAACCAGGACGCCTACTACGAACTCTCCTCCCGCGCCGGCACCGCTGAAAGCGTGCTGCGCCGTGACGACCAGAACGATCCCGTGGCCTGGAAAGACCGCTGGGCGCCGAAAAGCGACCAGCAACTCAAGGCCCACTATCAGGCGCTGACCGCCTATGCGCTGGCCAACCACCTGATTCGCGACACCTACGACATCACCCCTTCGCTGGCCACCGGTTTCACCAACCAGGCGCTGATCGATCTGAAACTCACCGACTACTGGCCGGCCCTGCGCGGCCAGGTCAGCAACAATCCATGAATAGGGAAATCCAGATGAAACTGCCGCAACAATTCGTTTTCGGTCTGAGCGTCCTGGCGCTGTCCATGAGTGCCATGGCCGCCGGTGCCCACGCCCCCAAACCCGACCCGCAGCAAGGCGATGGCCGCGTCTCGGCGTTCTACACCTGGCAAGAGGTGATCCCGGCCACGCCAGGCAAACTGCTGCGCAGCGAGCCGCTGGAAAAAACCCTGAGCCTGCCCAACGCCGCCAGCGCGCAGCGGATTCTCTACACCTCCACCGACGGCATCGACAACAAGACGCCGATCGTGGTCTCCGGCACGTTGTTCCTGCCCAAAGGCAAGGCGCCCGCCGGTGGTTGGCCGGTCGCCAGCTGGGGGCATGGCACGGTCGGTGTGGCCGATGTGTGCGCGCCGTCCTGGCAAGGTCGCTCCTACCGTGACGTGCAATACCTCAGCCGCTGGCTGGATGAAGGTTATGCCATCGTCGCCACCGACTATCAGGGCCTCGGCGTCCCCGGCGGTCACCCGCTGCTGAACAATCGCATGGCCGCCTACGGCATTCTCGACGCGGCAAAAGCCGTGGTTGCGGGCGTTCCGGGGCTGGCCAACAAAGTGCTGATCGTCGGTCAGTCCCAGGGTGGCGCGGGCGCCTTCGCCTCGGCGGCCTATGCCCCGACCTACGCGCCGGACCTCGGCGTCAAAGGCAGCATCGGCACCGGAGTGATCTATACCGTAGGCGCGAAAAACGTTGGCGAACAGGACGTCAACAAAGTCGATGCATCCCTCGCCTACGGCTTCTACACCCTGCTCGCGGCCCAGCAATACGACCCAAGCATCAACCCCAAGGATTTCTACACCGACAAGGCCCTGCCGCTGTTCGAACAAGCGCGCACCAGTTGCCTGGCAGCGCTGGTCAGCGATGTGGTCGGCGTCGGCCTGACCCCGGCCAATGCCAAGAAAGACTACAAGGGCGACCAGCTCGCCGCATGGCAAAAACAGGTTTCCTACCCGACGCTGAAACTGGCCCAGCCGATCTTCATCGGCACCGGCGCCGAAGACAAAACCCCGGCCGCCTCGACACAGGTCGCGCTGATGCAGGACGCCTGCAAGACCGGCTCGGTGGTTGAAGGCCATCTCTACAAAGGGCTGGGCCACAGCGAAACGGTCAACGCCTCGCTCAAGGACTCGGTGCCGTTCGCGCACAAGGTCATCAACGACCAGCCCATCACCCCGATCTGCAGCCCCAGCGTGCAGTAAGACGGAGCCTTCGACATGAGTATTGAATTCTTCACTCGCCTGCCCCTGCATGGCGAAACCCAATTCCTCCCCGGCGACCCGCGCAACCGTGGCGACTGGCACCGTGGCGGCCCGAGCACCGGTGCCGTCTCGGGGTTCAGCGTCGGCGATCACTTCACCTACATCGACTACCTCGGGCAGATCGCCAAGGCTGCCGAGATCAACGGTTTCGGCGGTGCGCTGATGGTCAACGCGCCCTCCGGCGAGGAACCGTGGACGGTCTGCTCGCTGCTGGCCCGGGAAACCCGCACGCTGAAATTCGTCACCGCGTTCCAGCCCTACCACTACACGCCGTGGGTGGCGGTGCAGCAGGCCGCGACCTATCAACGGGCGACCGGCAACCGGCTGGTGTGGAACATCATCAACGGCGGTTCGGATGCGATTCAGCGTCAGGTCGGCGATTTCAGTGATCACGATGAACGTTATGAGCGCGCCATCGAGTTCATGGACGTGGTCAAGGGTTACTGGCACAACGAGAATTTCCACTACGAGGGCAAGTTCTACAAAGCCGAGGGTGGTGGCCTGCGCGGGCCGTTGAAGAAAGCCGAGCTGCCGCTGATCTGCACCGCAGGCTCGTCGATTCCCGCCCGGGAATTTGCCGCCAAACACGCTGATTTCTACCTGATGCGCGCCGAGCACCCGAACGAGATTGCCGCGCTGATCGCCGACATTCGCGAGCGCGCGCTGAAGTACGGGCGCAGCGACATTCGCTTCGGTCTGTCGATTGACGTCATCACCCGCGAAACCGAGGAACTGGCCCGCAGCGAATCCAGGCGCTTCTTCGATGAAGGCATCGCCAGGGGCGCGGTCAAGGCCGTGGCCGCGCATGCCGGGCTGCGCACCGCGCGCAAACTTAGTTATGAAAACGAGTTCGCGCAGAAGACGGAAACCCAGAGTTTCGATGACTTTTTCATCCACCCGAATGTATGGACCGGCTTCGGCTACATCGGCATTCCGCCGGGCTGCGCGCTGGTGGGCAGTTATGAAAATGTCGTGGCGCGGATTCGCGAGTACAACGCCATCGGCATCGACCTGTTCTTCCTCGCCGGTTACCCGCATCTGGAAGAAGCCTATCGCCTGGGCGAGCACATCCTGCCGCACTTTCGCGGCGAGCGCGCCGAACTGAGCCGCCCGCTGCCGGCGCCGCTGGAACTGCGTTCCGCCAACGGCCCGGCCGGAGCCTGATGCCATGAGCGAGGATCATTCATTGTTCAGTCGCCGGGATTTTCTCGGTCACAGCGCACTGCTCGGCGGCGGTTTGCTGCTCGGTGGCGGCCTGCTCGCCGGGTGTGGCCCGAGCGGCGAAAAAACGGCGGCGGCGATTGCCACTGCCGACGATCAGCCGCGTTATGGCGGACGCCTGCGCCTGGGGATTCTCGACGGCAACCAGAGCGGCAACCTCGATGCGCACAAACCCATCGGCAGCGGCATCGTTCGCGGCTTTGCGCTGTACAGCAAGCTGTGGGAATGGGATGAGCAGATGCAGCCGCGCCTGGCCCTCGCCGAGTTCGCCGAGCCGAATGCCGACGCCAGCAGCTGGACGTTGCGCCTGCGCCCCGGGCTGGAATTCCACCATGGCAAGACCATCGATGCCGATGACCTGATCTTCTCGATCCGCCGTCTCACTGACCCGCAACTGGCCTCGCCCTATGCCGCGCTGTTGCACTGGGTGGACCGCGACAACCTGGTCAAGCTTGACTCGCGCACCGTGCGCCTGAACTTCCGTGAAGGCCGCAGCTACATGCCGCTGGCGGAAACCTGGGTCAACTTCGGCGGCATCGTGCCGGTGGACTATCACCCGGTGAGCAATCCGGTGGGCGCAGGGCCCTACAAACTGAAAAGCTTCACCCCCGGCCAGCGCTCGCTGTTCACCCGCTTCGAGAACTACTACAAGGACGGCAAACCCTACGCCGACGAGCTGGAAATCATCGACTTCAAGGATCAGGTTTCGCGCTTGGCGGCCCTGCGTTCCGGGCAGATCGACATGGCCAACGTGATGCCCACCGAACAGCTGGAAGTGCTGCAGCACGACCCTCGGCTCAAGGTGCTGAAATCGGTGACCGGCAACTGGTTGTCGTTCGACATGAACCTCGACAAGCCACCGTTCAACGACCCACGGGTGCGCGAGGCCTTTCGCCTGTTGGCAGATCGCGAAGAACTGGTGCGCCGGGCGCTCAACGGTCAGGGCCGCGTGGCCAACGACCTGTATGCGCCGAGCGATCCGACCTTCAACCACACGCTCGGGCCGCGTCCCCACGATCCGCGGCGCGCGGCGCAATTGCTCAAGGAGGCGGGTTACGAAAACCTTGAACTGGAACTGGTGACCACGCCGGGGCCGGGGCTGACGTCGGCGCTGGTGCTGGCCGAACAGGCCAAGCGCATTGGCGTCACGCTCAAGGTCAAGCAAGTGGACCTGGCCACGTTCCAGGGACCGCTGCGCACCGACTGGACCTTGAGCACCGGCGGCAGCATCGGCGCGCCGTTCCTGGCCAGTGCGATCCACACCGACGCGCCGTTTGCCGTGGCCAACAAGACGCACTTCAAGGATGCACAGTTCAGCGAGCTGTTTCTGGCGGCCATGGCCCAGCCCGATCTGGAGAAACGCAAAGCGTTGGTGCATCAGGTTCAACAGATCCAGTACGAACGCGGCGGCATGCTGATCTGGGGCTACGCCGACCTGCTCGACAGCGTAGCCAACCGCGTAGGCGGCGCGGCGGCGGAAGAGTCGCTGTTCAGCACCTGGCGGTTTGAAAAGCTCTGGTTGAAAGACACGGCGTAACACCTAACAACATGCCCTACGGGAACGAATCCTTGTAGGAGCCGGCTTGCTGGCGATGGCGTCATAACGGCCACCACCGCCATCGTCGGAACGCCGCCCGCAGCAAGCCGGCTCCTACAAGGTCGGGGGGTGTCAGGAAACGCCTACAAATTTCCATGAATTTTTATCTCGAGGCTCATTTGCCATGCCCTCTATCGCCTTTCGTTTGCCCGTAAAACGCTCCGCCCTGGCCATGGCGGTGATGTCGACCCTGTCAACACCGACCTTCGCCGCCGACACCCAACTGCAAACCGTCACCGTCCAGGCCAGTGCCAGCGAGTCCGACGATGACGCGCTGCCCACCCGGCCACCCACATCCGTCTACGGCGGCATCGAAACCAAGGTGCTCGACACGCCGCGCTCCATCACCCAGATCAACGCCGAGCAATTGGCCAACGACTCGATCCGCAGCGCCGATGACCTGGTGAAATACGCCCCCGGCATTACCCGCGGCGGCGGCCAGAACGCCGGCCTCGCCCCGCAGTTCCGCGCCCAGGGTTCCGAAGTGTTCCAGGACGGGCAACGCGCATACGGCGTGCGCCACCCGGCCAACTTCAACGCCTACGAAGGCGCCGACATCGTCGCCGGCCCGTCCTCGGTGACCTACGGTTCGGTGTCGGGCAGTGGCGGCTACGTCAATTACCTGAGCAAGAAGCCCAATTTCAACGAATTCAAAACCAAACTCAGCGGCGAACTGGGCGCCTGGGTGCCGGACGGTGAATCGCGCGATTCCAGTAAATTCAGCATCGACAACACCGGGCCGCTGACTGACAACCTCGCCTATCGCCTGAGCATCACCAAGCAGCGCCAGGAAGACTTCTACGACAACGTCGACAACAACTTCGACGCGTTCTACGGCGCCCTCGCCTGGCGCAACGACACGGTGCGGGTCGACTGGAACGCCAGCTACGACAATTACTACGACTACAACATCACCCACGGCTGGAACCGCGCCAACCAGGAACTGGTGGACAGCGGCAAGTACTACGCCGGGCGCGCCACGCCGATCATCCAGAACGGCAACACCCTGTGGTCGCCGGTGCTGGCGTCCGGCGCAGCCGATGCACCGACCCTCGGCTGGGTCAAACGCCAGCGCAACGCACAAGGTCAATACAGCGTGGTCAACGGCAGCTTCCAGACGGCCTCGCCCAACACCCAAAGCAACCCCGGCAGTTTGCGCGGCTGGGTGTATGACCCGACGTTGACGGGCAATGGCCTGACCAGCCTGTCGTCACAAACCGGTCAGCGCGACGAGGATGAAAACAGCTCGCGGCGCTTCACCACACAGCTGCGGGTCGAAGCCGACCTGACACCGACCATCACCCTGGCCAACAGCACCTTCTACCAGCGCTCCAAAGACATGACCGATGCGGTCGGTTCTTTCCAGGTGCAGTCCAAGGACAACCTGTTCGATAACCGCTTCGAATTCCGCTCGCGCAACGAAGTGCAATTCGGCGGCTTGACCCTGCGCGATGACAGCAACACCGGGGTGATCTACCGCCGCGAGTTCAACCAGTCGATCGCCGCCAACAACAACTTCGGCTCGACCATCAACGCCTATGACTTGACCCAGGACCCGTCGGGCAAGAATCCTGGCACTTTGCTGGGCCTGACCGGCTCCAACCCCGCCGGCGGCAATGGCGCGTGGATCGGCCAGCCCGGCGTGGCGCAGTTTTCCAACTACTACGGCTGGCTGAATCTGCCGGCGATGTACCCGGCGGGCCACGGCTTGTACGCCGAGTCGGTGGCGCCCTACACCGCCGAAAGCACCTGGACCACCAAGACCCTGTTCAGCCAGCACAACCTGCGATTCGGTGACAGTGTCGGTCTAAACATTGGCGCCAGCCGCAGCTGGATCGACGCTGAAATCGAGAACCCGTTCGTGCTGGCCGGCGGCAATCCGCGCAAGGACAGCGACAATTATCGGCTGTTCGCGTTTCAGGTCAGCCCTTACGTCAAACCGACCGAAAACAGCACGCTGTATTACACCTTCGATCGCTCATTGGCGGTCAATACCGGGTTCTTCTCCAACGGCCTCGGCTGGGGCAGCGGCGCCGGTGCCAATCAGCTCAACCCGCTGGCCTTCCAGAGCCTCAGCGTGTTGCACGAAGTCGGGCTGAAAGTCGAAGCGGTGCCCAACGAACTGTTCATGACCCTGGCCGCGTTCAAGCAGGCGCGGGATCAATCGCCCGACAGCAATAACAACATTGCCCGACTGGTGATCAAGGGCGTGGAATCGACCCTTCGCTACCAGCCGGACAATCACCTGCGCAGCGGCCTCAACCTGTCAAAACTCAGCGCCTACAACGAGTTTGCCTCACAGGCCGGTTTCGCCTCGGCCGGGTTTGTGCCCGACAACGGCACGGTGTTCGGCGACAACAACAGCCTCAATCAGCGGCCGTCCGGGCGCTTCGACGCGGTGCAGATTCCCGAGTACACCGCGAGCGGTTATGTCGACTATCGCTTCGACTCGGGCTTCGGTGCAGAGCTGTCCGGCTGGTGGACCAGCAGCTGGTATTTGAACCTGAGCAAGACCGTGAAAATCCCCGACGAGTACAACCTCGACCTCGCGGTGTATTACCGCCAGCCGCAATGGAGCACCACGTTGCGGGTGCTCAACCTGACCAACGAGCTGAACTTCGTCAGCGGCCTGGCCGGCTCGACCAATACCTTTTTGCAGCCCATGCCTGGCCGTACGTTGCTGGCCCAGGTGGATTACCAGTTTTAACGCAGCCGCACCTATCGCTATCAGGAGTGTTCCATGTCCATTGAATTTGTCGGCATGATTTTCCCCCGCCAGTGGTCCGAGACCCGTGGCATTCGCAGCGCGGATTTCGATCTGGACTTTATCCGCCACCACGCCCGTGCCCATGAACACGCAGGCTTCGACCGGGTGCTGATCGCCAGCGGCCCGGGCAGCGCGGACAGTTTGCAGATTGCGGCCTACGCGGCGGCGCACACCGAGCGCCTGGGTTTCATGATCGCCCATCGTCCGGCATTGAACGCCCCCACCGCCGCTGCCCGAGCCTTCGCGACACTCGATCACACCACCGGCGGCGGGCGGATTCGCCTGCATGCGATTACCGGCATCACCGCCGAACCCCAGGAAGGCGACTTCCTGCTGGACAAGATCGAACGCTACAAGCGCACCGATGAGTACCTGGAGATCGTCCGGCGCACCTGGACGGCTGAAGAACCGTTCGACTTCGAGGGGCAGTATTTCAACATCAAGGGCGCCTTCTCGCCGGTCAAGCCATTGCAGCAGCCGCACATTCCGATTTCCTTTGGCGGGTCGTCGGACATTGCCTATCAGATCGCGGTGAAACACGCGGATCTGTATGCGCTGTGGGGCGAACCGCTGAGCGGCGTCGCCGAACAGATCGGCAAACTGCGCGCGGCGGCAAGTGCGGCGGGCGTGGAAGCGCCACGGGTGAGCCTGTCCGTGCGCTTGATTCTGGGGGCGACCGAAGAATTGGCGTGGCAGCGGGCGGAGCAGATTCTGGAACAGATCAAGGCCAATCCACAGTTCGCCGCCGGCAGCCCCTGGCAAAAACGCATCAAGGGCACCGGCTCCGAACGCTTGCTCGCCGCTGCGGCACAGGGTGATCGTCACGACCGCGCCCTGTGGATGCCCACCGCCACCGCCGTCGGCGCCTACGGCGACACCACCGCCCTGGTCGGCACCCCGGAAACCGTGGCCCAGGCGTTGCTCGATTACGTCGACCTGGGCGTGACCACCTTCCTCAATCGTGGTTATGACCCGCTGTACGACACCGTCGATTACGGCCGCTGGATCATCCCGGCGGTGCGCGAGGAAGTACGGCGGCGCAAGGCGCGGGTGGCGTAGCGTTCACCATCGAATCGTCGGAACGCCGCCCGCAGCAAGCCGGCTCCTACAGATTTGTGTCGCGCCACAACTCTGCGTACATACACGGACTCTGTAGGAGCCGGCTTGCTGGCGATGGCGGCCTGACAGCCACCACCGACTATCCCGGCTACAGCCACTTGGCATCCCACAGCGGATAATCATGCACCCGCGTGACAAGCCCCGCGCGCAATGGATTGGCTACGATATATCGCGCCACCGCCAACAAATCCTCCTCCCGACGAATCGCCCGATCATGAAAGCCTCTTTGCCAAAGCGCCCCCCTGCGTTGCAGACGTGCATTCACCGCCCTGGCACTGCGTGATTTGGTCGCCAGCATCAACGCCGGCAATGTGCTGTTCTTCAATTCGACCAGCCAATGGAACTGGTCAGGCATCACCACCCATGCCAGTGAGTCGGCCCATTCTTCTGTCTGGGACTGGCGGAATTGGTCCACGATCAGACGTCCCACCCGCCAGTTGGCGAAGACGGAATCACGGTTATGGGTGACGGCAGTGAGCAGGTAGATTTGAGCGGATTCGGAATAGCGCCCGGCGCGCAGGTGGTTGGCGTGGGGAAGATCGGGCATTCCATTGCCCTCCTGTGTTTTTGGGAGAAACACAAGGCTAGTGCGCAGGAGGGAGGCCGTTGCCAGAATTCGGTTCCGGATGTGTCTGGACGATCGCCATCGCCAGCAAGCCGGCTCCTACAGGTTTGTGTCGCGCCACATTTCTGCGTACACACATACTCTGTAGGAGCCGGCTTGCTGGCGATGGCGATGGTAGCTGCCTACAAAGATCCACCGCCCAACGTCGGCGAGTTCTCCAGCAACGTACGCGTATACGCCGCCTGCGGCTGATCCAGCACATCATCAACCGCCCCCTGCTCCACCACCCTTCCCAGCTTCAACACCAACACCCGGTCGGCAATCGCGCGAACCACGCCGAGGTCGTGGGTGACGAACAGCAGGGTCAGCCCTTCGAGTTGCAATTGCCGCAACAACGCCAGGATCGAAGCCTGCACCGACACGTCCAGCGCCGAGGTAATTTCATCGCAGATCAGCAGTTTCGGCTCACACACCAGCGCCCGGGCAATGGCCACGCGCTGGCGCTCGCCGCCGGACAGGCTGTGCGGATACAGATCGGCCACCGACGCCGGCAGCGACACCCGCTTGAGCACCGCATCCACGCGCTGGCGCGCAACGTTGCCCTTGATGCCGAAGAAGTGTTCCAGCGGCGCACTCAGGGTCTGGTAAACGGTTTGTCGCGGGTTCAGCGCCCGGTACGGGTTCTGAAAAATGTACTGAATCTGATGCCGTTGCCGCCCGTCACGCCGGCGGGCCGACAAGCTCAGCGGCACACCCGCATAGTGCAAGTCGCCCTCGGCGTTTTCCCCGAGCCCGGCGATGGCCCGGGCCAGGCTGGTCTTGCCGGAACCGGATTCGCCCACCAGCGCCAGGCATTCCCCGGCGGCCACCCGCAGGGAGACGTCGAACAACACCTGTCGATCGTAGGCCACGTTCAAGTCTTTGATCTCCAGCAACGGCGCCCGCTCCACCGGCACATCGACAGCCGACACCGGCGCCTGGGCAACTAGCTGCAAGGCCTGAAGATGCGGATCGAGACACGCCACTCGCTGCGCTGAAGACAGGTCGTGCAAGGCCGGCTCAGCCTGCGAGCACTCGGCGGTGCGACGCGAACACCGAGGCGCGAAAGCACAGCCGTGCGGCCGCTGCCCCGGTGCCGGGGCATGCCCCGGGATCGCCTGCAAATCGCGACGCTGCGCCACATCGGGAATTGCCGCCAGCAGGCCTCGGGTGTACGGATGAGCCGGCCGCGTGAACAACGCTTCACGGTCGGCGACTTCAACGATGCGCCCGGCATACATCACCATCACCCGGTCGACCAGGTCCTTGATCACCGCAAGGTCGTGGGACACATACACCGCCGCCACGCCGAGGCTTTTGCACAAGCGGCGCAAGGTCGCGAGGATGTGCGCCTGAGTGGTGACGTCCAGCGCCGTGGTCGGTTCATCGAGGACGATCAACTGCGGACGCAGGACAAACGCCAGCGCCAGCATCACCCGTTGCTGCTGCCCACCGGAGAGCTGATGGGGGAAGCGCCGCAAAAACGCCGCGTCGTCCGGCAAGCCAACATCACGCAAGGTATCGACGATGCGCTGCTGTTGCGCCGCACGATCCAGTTCAATCTGATGCGCACCGAGGGTTTCGCGCAGCAGACTGCCGATGCGCAGCGCCGGATTCAGCGCCGTCGCCGGGTCCTGCGCGACGTAGCCGATCAGGCTGCCACGGGCCCGGCGCAACGCTTCGCCCTCAAGCGTCAACAACGAATGACCCGACACCTCGACCTGCCCGCCGACAATCCGCGCCCCACGCCGGGCATGGGCGAGCAACGCGGTGGCCAGGGTCGTCTTGCCGGAGCCGGATTCGCCGACCAGTCCCAGAATCTCGCCCGCCTCAAGGCTGAACGAAACCCCGGACAGCACGTCAATCTGTCCCGCCAACTCGACCCGCAAATCCCGCACCTGCAACACCCCGGCTGTGGCCACCGGCGGGCGGGACTCGATCCCGGCAATCGCATTCATGGCTGTTTTTCTCCGATCCGTGAACTGCTGCGGCCGATGCCTTCAGCGAGGATATTGGTGCCATAGGCGAAGATGCCGATCAGGATCGCCGGGGCCAGCACCGCCCACGGCTGCACCAGTAAACCGGCCTGGTTTTCATTGATCATCAGCCCCCAGTCGGCGGTCGGCGGCGCCACGCCGTAGCCGAGAAAACTCAGGCCCGAGAGCATGCCGACGCCCCAGGTCAGCATGTTGCCGAAATGCACCAGCAGCGGCGTGAGGATGTTCGGCAGGATCTCCCTGAACAGAATCCGCCGCCGCGAGTAGCCCATCATCTGCGCGGCCTCGACGAACTCCTGCCCCGCCACCGCCACCGCACTGCCACGGGCCAGGCGGATCACACCGGGCGTGAACGCGATGGCCACAGTCAACACGATCAACCACGGCGCGCGGCCGAGCATGGAGACAATCAACAACACCAGAATCAGGTCGGGAAAGGCCAGCGACACGTCCGCCAGCCAGGTAATCAATTGGTCGAGCCGGCGCCGGGAAAAACCCGCCAGCAACCCCAGGGTGCTACCGGTCAACAGCGCAATCGAGGCCGCCGCCACCGACATCCACAACACCGAGAGGCCACCACTGAGCAAGCGTGACACCACGTCGTGCCCGAGAAAGTCATAGCCCAGTAATGCCGCGCCAACCGGTGCGCCGTACACCGAACCAAGCATTTCCGTCGGGCTGTGCGGCGCCAGCCACGGGCCAGACAACGCCAGTGTCACCACCAGCGCAGTGATCAGCGCGCCCTTGCGGGTTTGCGGTTCCGCCAGCCAGACCTGCCAGCGCGAACGTCGGGAGTCAGTCATGTTTTACCTCTCAAGGCGCCTTGGATGGGGAACGTCGCCACCACGGCTGAATGCCCCGGCGGTTACGCTGAATCATGGTCACGCGGCGGGCGGTGCGCAGTTTTGGCGTAAGTAGCACGGTCAGCAGATCGGCGAGCAGGTTGATCAACACCACGCCGAGGGTGATCACCAGCACGATGGCCTGGACCATCGGCAAGTCGCGCATCTGGATCGCCGAATTCAACGAGGTGCCGATGCCGGGGTAACTGAAAATCACCTCGGCCAACAGCGCGCCGCCAATCAGCGTTCTCAGCGTCAACGCCACGCCTTGAATCGCCGGGATCAGTGCGTTGGGCAGCGTGTGGCGCCAGACGATGCGCCACTCGGGAATGCCGCGCAGGCGCGCAGCGATCACGTAATCGGACTCCAGCGCCTCGATCATCGATGCCCGCACCATGCGCGCCAGGTACGGCAATGCCGACAGGCTCAGGGCCAACACCGGCAACACCAGGAACTGCAGTTGGCGCAGCAGCGACTTGTCCGGATCGAGGATCGACACCGCCGGCAGCAGGTCCATGTGCGGCATGGAAAACAGCAGCACCAGACCGATGGCCAACAGAAATCCCGGCGTGGCTTTAAGGAAGATCAGCAGCGACAGGCTCCAGCGATCCAGCCGACTGTCACGGCGCAACGCCAGGGAAACGCCGAGCAACAACGCCGCCGGCACCACCACCGCAATGACCCCGGCGAGCAGCGCCAGGGTGTAGCCGAAACGGCCGAACAGAATGCTGCCGACCGGCGCGTTGGAGTCGAGCGACACACCGAGCTCGCCGCTCAGGGCATGCCCGAGCCAGCGCAGGTACTGTTCAAGAACCGGCCGGTCCAGACCCAACTGGCGTTGCAAGGTGAGGATGCTTTCCAGCGGCGCGTCGGGGCCGAGAATCACCCGGGCCGGGTCCGAGGGCAGCGCCTGCGTGGCAATGAACACCACCAGGCTGATGACCCACGCCGTCAGCAATCCGTAAGCCAGGCGCCCGATAAACCACGACAGCCAGGCTGGCGTGCGGGGTTCTTTGCAAAAAGGCTCAGGCATGGTTCACCCACAATTCATCAAAACGCCAAGAGGCAAATGTGGTCTGTTCAGGCTGCAAACCGCCGACCCGCACCGATGCCGCGTCCAGCACATCGTTGAAGCCCCAGATCAACAAGCCACCGCGTTCGTGTTGAATGCCTTGCGCTTCGTGCACCAGCACTTTGCGTTGCTCAAGGTCGGGTTGCGCCAGCGCCTGGCGGTACAGCGCGCTGAAGCGTTCATCGTGGAAGTTGCTGCGGTTGTAGATGGCCTGTGGCGCATCGTTGTGCAGCGCCGACGCGAGAAAACCCCGGGCCGGTGTGGAGCCCGGCGACAGCAGCCAGTTTTCCCGTTGCGGACCGTTGAACACCGAGCCATCGACCTGAGTGACCTTGATCTCGACCCCAGCCTTTTTCGCCTGTTGCGCAAACACCAGCGCCGCGTTGACACCCGGCCCCGGCGTGGTGGTCAGCTCCACCCGCAAGTCGGTCTGCCCGGCCTGGCGCAACAGCGAACGCGCCTGTTCCAGGTCGTAGGGACGCTGGGCAATGCTGTGGTTATAGGTGGGGTCGTGGGGCGAATACAGGTCGTTGGCGATGCGCCCGAAACCGTTGAGGCCACGGTCCACCAACTCGCGACGGTCGGCCAACAAGCGGAACGCCTGGCGCACCCGCTGATCCTGAAACGGTTGCTTCGCCAGATTCAGATTGAACCCGGTGAACGAGGTGCTCGGCGAGGCGTACAACCTCAGCCGCGAGTCGGCCTTGAGCAGTGCGCTGTGTTCGGCTTGCACGCCGCTGGCCACGTCAATCTGCCCGGCGCGCAGGGCGGCGGCGCGGGACACCTGGTCCTTGAACTCGATGATCTCCAGTTCATCGGCATAGGGTTGGCCGGGCTTGTAGTAATTCTCGAAGCGCTGATAAAGCGAGCGCTGGCCGGGAATGAAACTCTTGAGCTTGTAGGGGCCGGCGCCGACCGGGTTGCTGACGGGGTCGTAATCGGTGGGGACGATGCCGCCGAAACTGATCAGGGTTTCATCCAGCGGGTAAAAACTCTGGCCTTCCTTGAAGCGGATTTCGATGGTGCGCGCATCCAGTTTGCGCAACGCGTTGCGGTCGATCGCGCCCACCAGACCGGCGAATGGCGACGCCAGTTTCGGGTCGGTCAGGCGCAGGATCGAGAACAGCATGTCATCGGCGCCGATGCTCTTGCCGTGATGGAACTCCAGGCCCGGCTTGATGCGAATGGTCCAGGCGCTGGCGTCGGCGTTCGGCTCGGCAAACTCGGCCAGGGCCAGGCGCGTGCTGACGTCGGTGTTCCATTCCCAGAACTTGCTGTACAGCGCCCAGCCGCGAATGATCCCGCCGCCCACCGGTTTGTGCGCGTCGAGGTTGCCCGACTGATCGCCATCGATGATGCCGACCCGCAAGCGACCGCCGCGCACCGGGGTGCTGGACAACGCGGCCGCACCGCTGACCTGTGCCCCGCTGTCGCATCCGCTGAGCAGGCTGCTGCCGAGCAACAGGCCCCCACTGACCGCCAGGCCATTGCCGAGAAACCGGCGACGGGAAAATTCGTTCATCGCTGTCTCCTCAGACTCGCTCGGTCACTGCTACACGCCGTGGTGCCGGTGTGCTGACACCCAATTGCGGCACGTCGAAACCGTGATCCAGATCGAGCAACGGGAACAGTAGATCCGCCACCCGGTGCGCTTCATCGATCAGCGGGAAACCGGACAGAATGAATGCCGATGTGCCCTGCGCTTCGTATTCGCGAATACGCTCGGCGACCTGCTCGGCGCTGCCCACCAGGTAAGTGCCGGCTGCCGGGCCGAGGATGTTGAAGCCGAACAGGCTCGGGCCGAGCCAGACGTTCGGGTAGATCTCCAGGTCCCGGGCCTTGGGCAAACGGCCGGCGCGAATGGCCTCGACGTTGCGTTGGATCTGCGGATCGTCGCTGTGGAAGGTCTCCAGGGTTTCGCCGGGCGGCAATTGACGTTCGATGGCCGTGCGCGCGGTTTGCAGCGAGGTACGTTGCAAGAGTTTCTCGGCGTGGGCCCAGGCCTCTTCCTCGGTTTCGCGAACGATGATTTGCAGGCGCGTGCCGAAGGTCAGCTCACGGCCGATTTTCGCGGCTTCTGCTGCGACCTTGCGGAATTTCTCGCCGAGTTTCGGCGGGGTGTTGGCGAAGCTCAGGTACACGTCGAGCAGTTGCACCGAATGCGCGACACCCGGCCCCGACGTGCCCGCGCCCCACAGTGGGATGCCAGGCTTTTGCTTCGGCGGATGCCAGCCACCCAACGGATGATTCGCGGCAGCCGCTGAACGGGGGGCGAGCTTGACGTACTGGCCGTCGAACCCCGAGGTGTCCCCGGCGTAGAAGCTCTGGAACGCACGCCAGTATTCGAGGCTGAAGTCATAACGTTCGTCGTGGGGGTAATGCACGCCGAGGGTGGCCAGGCCAGCGTCATTGCCGTTGACCACGTTGAACAGCAGGCGGCCGTTGGAGAATTGATCGAAGGTCAGCGCCCACTTGGCCAACACGGCTGGCGACAGTTCACCGGGGTGTTGCGCGACCAGGAAGCGCAGGCGTTTCGTGGCATCAATCAGCGCGGCCGAGACAGCGAGGCTTTCGTTGGGGCTGGAACCCAGCAGCGAACCGTAGTAACCGAGACGGTCGCTGGCCACGGCGAGTTGTTTCAGATGTTCGAAATCGGTTGTCCAGCGGCCTTCGGGTTCCCACGGATAAGGCCCGTCGGGGGTGGTGAGGTACCAGAGAATTTTTACAGCCATGGGTGTGTTCCTTGTAGGGGCAATGCACCTTTGTAGGAGCCGGCTTGCTGGCGATGGCGTCAGTGAAATCGGTGCAAGGCTCGAGGCCCTATCGCCAGCAAGCCGGCTCCTACAGGGGATGGTGGTGGCCTGGAGATTGTTAGCTGCGCCGGTCGATGGCTGGCACCAGGCCCAGCTCGGTGGCTTTGTCGTACAGGCCGCTCATTTTCCATTGCTGGGTCAGCACGCCAGGGCCATAGGCACGGGAGCCGCCGAGGGCGTCGGCGAGCAGTTGCAGTTGCGCGCCCTCCTCCAGCAACAGGATGAATTCGGCGGTGGCGCGCAGGCCCTGTTTGCCCCACACGGTGGAGCCGCCGTTGGCTTCGAGAATCGCCAGGTTGAAGGGGTTCTCGGCAATCTTGTCGAGGATGAAATCGACTTCCGGCTGACGGCGGTCGATGTACACCGGCAACTCCCGGGCGAGCTGATAACGCTGCACCGGCACGTAGTGGAACGGCAGCGTGCGGTGGGTTTGCGCCCAGGCGCCGAGGTATGGCGAGTGCACATGGGACACGGTGGTCACATCGGCATGTTGCTGGAACAGTTTGGTGTAACGCCCCAACCCACCCTTGCCTTTGCCGAAGATCACCTTGCCTTCGAAGTCGGTGACCGTGGCTTGCAGCGGCTTGCGGTAATTCCACGGGCCACCGTAGTTCACCGACACCAGCAGCTCCTGGCCCGGTACGCGCTCGATGAAACCAACGGTGCCGTTGGCGGTGATGGTGTTGGTTTCACGGAACACGGTGAAGGCTTCTTCAGCCTCGACCAGCACCTTGTCGATGAAGTTTTTCAGTTCTTCGCTGATCAGTTGTTCGTTGATGAGGACGGTCATGGCAATTCTCCAGAGTCAGGCGCGGCGCTTGGCCAACAGTTCATGGGCGGCTTGCAACGGGCGCGGATCGACCCAGTCGGCGATGGAAAAATCGCGTTCGAGGAAGCCGTGCAGGTAAAGGAAGTCTTTTTGGGTATCGAGAAATTCCAGACGCCGTGCCGACAGGTCCGGCGCCAGCGTGGTGTGGAATTCACCGCGATAGGCTTCGGCGACACCGGCACTGCCGGCGCGGGTTTCTTCTTCGAGAATCGCGTTCAGCGCCTCGCGATTGTTCGCTGCCCAATCGGCGGCGCTGAGGGTTTGCGCGAGAAAGCGCACGACCAGGTCGAAATGGTTGTCCAGCAGGCTCTGGTGGACCGTGATCGGGCGCGGCGTGCCATTGTTGATGCGATAGCGCGGCTCGGCGATCAGATCGAGATCAATGCCCACCACCAGCCCGAGACGCCGCGCGGCATCGGCGGCGGACGCGCCTTTGACGTACACCGCGTCAACTTCACCGCGCACCAGGTAATCGAGGCCCGACCAAAGGCGTTGCAAGCCCTCTTGAGGATTCGCCGCCTGCTCCTGGTTTTGCAGCGCCACTTCCACCAGTTCGACGTCATCGAAGCCCAGCCCCGCCAGGCTCAACGCGCCTTTGTAGCCGTGCAGGCTCATGGCCCGAGCGATGCTGCCGGGGCGGGTTTCACCCCAGGCGGGCAGCGCCAGACGCTTGCCTTTGAGGTCTTGCGGACGCCGAATGCCGGAGTCCGGGCGAACCAGGATGGTTTGCCACTCTTCGATCCAGGTCAGGCCGATCAGGCGACTCGGTGCACCAGCGGCGCGTGCCGCCAGGGCCGGTACGTTGCCGCCTTCACGAAACAGGCCCGGCAACTCGTGATCGTAGTGGTGATGCCCCAGTTGCCGGGCCTCCTGCAAGGTCGAAACCGGCAGGCCGTCAGCGGCGAATTCTTCGCTGAGCCAACCGAGTTTGTAGGCGATGCCGGAAGCGGTCGGCACCGGGCAACGGGTGAACCAGATCTGCTCCAGTTCAGCCGGGGCAGCGGGTCGGGATTGTTTGGCAGCAAGCGTCATGGGCAGCTCCGTGGTTGGGCAAGTGTCTGTTGCCAGAGCTATTGCAGCGCCCGTGCCAAGAGCTGAAACGCCCGGTTTAAGGGGCTTTGCGCCTGACACCAAGCAAACAACCGACGCTGGTTGCTGGCCTGCCAGCAGCATTGCGCGGCGACTGCTGCTGGCCGAGCAGTCGCCTCCCCGGCATTGCTTCCCCAGCAACACCACCCCGCCCAACCCCTTGTCGGGCGGGCGTTCCAGCCCTTGGCGCAGAACTTGCTCAAGGCCCTTCAACGCCCGTGAAACACCGATCCCTTTGTAGGAGCCGGCTTGCTGGCGATGGCGGCGGATCAAACAACATTGATG
>NZ_JAHBDD010000051.1:0-27496 GCF_019956155.1 Pseudomonas sp. BF-RE-22
TCACCACTCATCAGGCCGAGCGTTAGCTCGCCTTCAGCTTTTGATCTGAGCGCCCCCTCGAGAGGCCGAGTGGAGGTTCTGCGCAGTGGGCAACCCGGCATGGATGCCGGGTTAGCCGCCCCCGGCCATGGATGGCCGATGGCGGCGGGCCCACGGAGCAGGACCGGAGCGAGGGCATGGCGAGCCTTAGCGAGCCACCGAACGAAAGGGGCAAGAGCCCTTGGTTACTTGGGGCTTTTCCAAGTGACTCGCTGTAAAAGCGAAACCGCCAGCCGCCGTTACCGCAGAAACGGATATGTACCCCAACCCCAACCCCACCATTGTTGCGATTCCAGCAACTAATCTATGCAACACAGTTGCTGTTTCCTCACACATGAACTCATTACCATACCTTCATAGTTAGGTTGCTAATGAAGTCAAAGAGGTCAGCATGCAAAGCAAAGTCGATGTCGCCGTCATGATCGGCAGCGGTGTGCCCGCCAGTTTGCGAGCGCAGGGGCAGAGCGTCTGCTGGGTCGTGCTGCTGAACGGCGAACGCCGGGGGACGGCATTCTCCCGTCGCGATGAAGCGGAGGAGTGCAAGGCTGCCTGGTTGGCCCAATTAAGCGCCGAAGCCCCCGACAGCCTGCATTGACTAGTGAACCTGATGCATACGCAGATTCAGGTCATCAACCACCCGTGACCAATCAGCATCCTCACGCAATTGTTCTTTCAGGAAACCAGCTTGTTGTGGCGTCCAGAACTCGGCATCGATGAGCTTTTTATCAAAGGGCATAGGCGAATGACTGGCGATGAAGTCGTCGATGGCCTTCTCGCTGGAGTCCAGGCCTAGCTGGTCGAACAAGCCTTTCAAGTCGTGTATAGGTGAATCCATCTTCATCTCCTTGCTGGTCGCGCAGGTACGAGATCTGAGGTGCGGCTGCATTGCATCTGAGGGCGCCGCGCTTCAGGCATTCGATAGCGATGTCCGAAATCAGGAATGAGCATAGACTGCGAATCGGCTGATCAGGCTTTCAAGGCCCCCTGATCGACGGCGAGCTTCAAGGCCTGGGCGGCTTCACGGGCGGCGACGGCAGCGACGTCCGAGGTCTTGAACCAGCGATCCTTCTCGACCTGGTGATACGTCACCGTGGTTAGCGGCGGTTTGGCGCGCATGACAATGACCGCCTGGAATTCGCCTTCGACTTCTCTGGCTTCGCCCCGGATAAAAAATTCACCGATATCAAATTCCGTCACGTAGCAGCCTTCCCCTGGAAATATCCTGTTGTGTTGAACGCCGTCCGACTTGGGAACGGGTTTCATTGGTTCGGCAGTATGGCAGTAGTTGCCTGCCGACGGCTGAGTTAAGTCGTCGGCATGACGAAACGTCTATAAGAAGGGACTGAGCGTAGCGCTTAGCGATGTAATTCGAGCTGGCGGGCGAGTGCGCATGCTTCGTTGTGGTCGCTGCGGAAACCCCTGACATGGCCAGTGGAAATTTCTTTGATGTGGAAGAACGCATTACCGGCCAGAACAACCTGAAAACGCGGTGTGGCAAGCGTTTCAGGGTCAAGTTCAGGGTGTTGAAACCCCGCCGCGTACAGCGTCGACGGGTTGCCTGAGTAAGGCGCGAGGGGACGGGCGAAGTGTGTCAGGGTGCACATATGAAGTCCTTTTCGTTATTTTGCCGACGTGTGTACATCGTTTTGGGTAGTCTCGAAGAGCATCGCTGCTCTAGAATCACCGTCACTGGTGGGCGATTGATGGTTATCTAAAGCAATTTTTTGCCGGCGATATGTCGGAAAAGTGCTTTTTTTAAAGAGTTTTTTCCCTAAGGTTGGTAATCCGTTTTTTCTGGCAGTCAGAAGGGCTTTTTCCTTCAACCTCTGACGAACTCCAGGCAAGACGACGCGAGTGACTTTCCATTAGTCTTCTTACGCCTCGCGATGAATGAGCCCTCTGCTCGTTTCAGGATTTCAACACGGGTCATTTGGCGACACCTTCGGCATTGCCGCTTTTTTCTGCTGTGCGCTGTTTGTAAGCGTGCGGCATCATTTTCAGATGTGGGGATGTTTCCTTGGCAGTAAGTAATCTCGATATGCATGCTTTGTTCGTGCTGGGTGATTTGCGCGCAAAGCTGGTCAAGCAGTTCCAGTCACGTTTTGTTTACATCACCGAACAGAACGCTGAAGGCATTTACATTGCCGAGATCGACACCGAATCAGCACTGGTGGTGGACGACAAGCCAGGCCTGAAACTTAAAGTCGGCGATCATTTCAGCGCTTCGGTTTTGCCCAGTCGCGAAGGCGGCAAGCTGGACATCAAGTTCCGCGAAATCAAACTGACGGTGTATGGCCTGGGCGATTACGCGTTCGTGACCACCGCCGACGGTCACGGGATCGTGTTCAAGGAAGGTCACAGCGTGGTGATGGTATTTGCCGCCCACCAACAATTGCAGGAAGGCCTGACCAAAACCCTGAAAGCCGTGACGGCCAAGGCCGCCAAGTGGCGCAAGGGTGAACTGGTAACCTTCAAGGCCAGCGAGTAATGCCCCTGACCCGCGCCGATTTTCACATACAGAACCAGGCCAGCGCCCAGGTGGAGGCCCAGCGACTGTTCGAGCAGAAGACCATTCTGCAGGGGGCCTGGCTGGGGTGGGTGGCGTCGCAGATCTACACGTTACGCCCGGCTGAATACGCCAGCATGGTCAGAAGAGAGCTGGCGCGCTTGCAGGAAATTTCCGAAAAATAATCCTCGCCCCTCGAAAGCAGGAACCTCTACTACAGTCAGTTGACTGAGTATTTTGAGGCTCGCGGTCTTTATCAGGCCATCCTGCTATTGCTGTGACCAGCACGAGGTGCAAAAGCATGAACGGATTTCGACGGTTGCTGGCCACTGTTCTGGTCGCTTTCGGTCTGGGTTCGCCCATTCCGGTATTCGCCGCCCAGGCGCCGATCCACTTCGCCGACCTGAACTGGGAAAGCGGCAGTCTGATCACCGATATCCTGCGGATTATTGTCGAGAAGGGCTACGGGCTGCAGACCGATACCTTGCCGGGAACGACCATCACCCTGGAAACCGCCCTGGCCAACAATGACATTCAGGTCATTGGCGAAGAATGGGCCGGTCGCAGCCCGGTCTGGGTCAAGGCTGAAGCCGAAGGCAAAGTCGCGAGTCTTGGCGATACGGTGAAGGGTGCCACCGAAGGCTGGTGGGTGCCCGAATACGTGATCAAGGGCGATCCGGCCAAGGGGATCAAACCGCTGGCCCCCGGCTTGCGCAGTGTCAGTGACCTGCCGAAATACAAGGACGTGTTCAGTGACCCGGAAAGCCCGGGCAAGGGGCGCTTCCTCAACAGCCCGATCGGCTGGACCTCGGAGGTGGTCAACAAACAGAAGCTCACGGCCTATGGCTTGAACGACAGCTATGTGAATTTCCGCAGCGGCTCCGGGGCGGCGCTGGATGCGGAAATCAGTTCGTCGATCCGTCGTGGCAAGCCGGTCCTGTTCTATTACTGGTCGCCGACACCCTTGCTCGGGCGCTTCAAACTGGTTCAGCTGGAAGAACCGCCGTTCGACGCCGAAGCCTGGAAAACACTGACCGACGCCGACAACCCCAATCCGAAACCGACGCGCTCACTGCCCTCGAAGCTGTCGATTGGGGTGTCCACACCGTTCCAGAAACAATATCCGCAGATTGCCGAGTTCTTCAGCAAGGTCGATTTCCCCATCGGCCCGTTGAACAAGGCGCTGGCTGATATGAGCGAGAAACACACTCCACCGCGCCAGGCGGCGGAGGCGTTCATGAAGGCGCACCCGGATGTGTGGCAGGCGTGGCTGCCGAAGGATGTGGCGGATAAAGTCTCCGCCGAGTTGAAATGATGGGTGCCGCTGATATCACCGGACTGTAGGAGCCGGCTTGCTGGCGATGGCGACCTCGAAATCGATGCAGAACTCTGGGGCCTCATCGCCAGCAAGCCGGCTCCTACAGGGAGCGTGGATCGAGCACTAAAACCGGGTTTGAACGGCCAGCTCAAAGGTCCGCGGTGTACCCAGGTAATACGCGGGCGACACGTGCGCAAACTCGGCATACACCTCGTTGGTCAGGTTGCGTACCCGGCCAGTGACGGTGGTGTGCCGATCGACCTTGTAGCTGAGAAACGTGCCATAGAGCGTATAGGACGGCACGGTCATCGTGTTGGCGCTGTCGGCAAACACCGAGGCGACGTACCGCGCATCGACACCTCCTTGCCATTGCGGCGCAAAGTCATAGGTCAGCCACAGATTGCCGACCCGGTCCGGCACATTGGTCGGTGTGTTGCCCTTGCGTGAAACCACCACACCTGCGGCATTCTTCTCGGTGAACTCGTCGTACTGAGCATCAACCCAGGCAAAGTTGCCTTCGGCCAACAGCTTGTCGGTGATCTGCAGCGAACTGGCCAGTTCGATGCCTTTGGACGTCTGCTGGCCCACGGGAATGCTAAGCGTCGGGTCCAGCGGATCGGTCACCGCGAAGTCTTTGCGCTCAATCGTGTACGCCGCCAGCGTCGCCGAACCGCGCCCGTCCAGATAGTCGAATTTGCTGCCGACTTCCCATTGCTTGCCGGTCGAGACATCAAAATCCTGCGTGCCGTTGGGTTGTTCGGCGGCGGTGCTGTATTGCACGTAGACGTTGGCGTCAGGGATGAACTGGTAGGTCAGGCCGACGCGACCAGTCACAGGTTCCCAGCTACGTTTGAGATGACGTGGATTGCTGGCGGTCACTTCCCGGTGGTTGGTCACGTCCAGATCGATGTCGTCGTAACGCAGCCCGGTCAGCAACGACAATTTATCGGTCAGCGCCAGGCGGTTCTCGGCGAACAGTGCCTTGGTGGTGACTTCGTTGGTCTTGTCGCTGACAAACCCCGGCCGGGTGCCCGGGATGTCGTAGAAATGCCCCGGCTGAAAGTTGTTCGGGTCGACCGTGCTTGCGCCTTTGACGTTCAGCGGCGAATTGGTGGTCTGGTTGACCTTGTACTCGAAACCGCCGGACCAGGTGGTGTCCAGGCCAAACAACGTGTTGTCGTGACGCAGTTCGAACTGGTTGCCGTTCTGCTCGCCCTGATGGCGCACCTGGTACGCCGTGGAGCGGTTCACCGCGCGGTTGTTGGCGCTGTACTGATAGGTTTCCAGGTTGCGGTAATCGCGCTGACTGTCGAGGTGATAAAGCGTGTTGCGCAGGGTGGTGCTGTCGTTGATCCGGTAGTCGATGATCGAGCGCACCCAGATTGTACGTTGCTCGTAACGGCCGTCCTCGACGTTGTAGTTGTTGAAGCGGTTGTGCTTGTCGATCTTCAGTTCACCGGCCTTGGGATTCAGCACCGGCGTGCCCCAGTACGGACTGTCTTCGTGTTCATCCTGATATTCCAGGGCCAGGGTGTGGGACAGGTTTGGCGTCAGGTCGCTGAGCAGCGAAAACGCCACGCTCCACGCATCGCGTTCCTGGCGATCAATATAGCCGTTGCCGGTGTTGTGGCTGACATCCAGCCGCGCGTAGTGCTGCACATCCGCACCGGCTTCACTGAGCGCGTGATTCAGGCCGAGCGCGGTCTCGGTGGTGTCGTAACTGCCGTAGCTGACCCGGCCTTCGACCGCTTGCTCTTCACGGGTCGCCAGTTTGGTCACGTAGTTCAGCGAACCGCCCACGGAGCCGGCGCCATTGATCAGCGATGACGGGCCGCCCACCAGTTCCACCCGATCATAGATCCACGCATCCACGGGCCGGGCAAGGCCGCCGGAGACGTTCACGCCATTGAACATCTGGGTGATCTGGCTGCTGGTGAAACCACGGTAGGAGACGAACCCGCCGAAACCCGGCGGCGCACTGGCATTCACACCGGGCAAGGTGTTGGCGGCGTCCTGGAAGTTCTGCGCGCCGTGGCGTTCGATGTCGTTGCGGTTGGCAATCGCCACCGACGCCGGGGTTTCACGCACGCTCAGCCCCAGGCGCGAGGCCATGCCGCTGGATTGGTCCAGGCTCAGACCCGGCTCGGCGGGGGCTTCGCCATCAATGGTGATTGGTGCGAGGTCCACTGTGGATTGTGCCCAGGCGTTAACGGACAGGCAGCCGATCAGGCTGGCCAGCAAAGGAATGGTTTTCATCGATGAATCCTGAATGCTTGCTAGGAAACAGCGCACAGGCGAACGCCTCGCGTTGGCGAAGTGAGCTGATTGAATGGCGAAGGATTCAGGCGAACGGCGGGGCGCGGGGGTTGGCCGAGGGCCAGGTGAAGCGGGCTGGGAGGTCAGCGTTGGCGACGACCGCCAAGGGTGGGCTGTGTGTTTGCGGGAGGATCGCCAGGGTCAGGCTGGAATTGAGCGCCGGGCCCATGCCGCCGGTGGAGCACAACGGGCAGCCGAAGGCTTTCGACAGGGTCGGCAGTTGCTCTTCGGACGTGTTTGAGGACGCAGGTGCCTGAGTGCGCGGGTCAACCGTACAGAACTGACCGCCGAGGCCGTTGAGCTGCGCCCCGACCATTTGTCCGTGACCGATGCTGCAGGCGAACACATTGAACAGGACGCAGCAATAAAGCATCCATGCAATGAGTGAGCGATCGGTCCGGGCGAGTTTCATGGGGTGGCACTTTACCACCGTTGATCAGCCGCGCACTTCTAAAAATGCCGACTAGGATGATTCTGTTAATTCACTTTCAAGGATCCTCGACATGACGTTTGTGTTGGCTCAGTGGCTGGTGACGATCTTCGCGGTGATAAGCCTGATACATGTCTACTGGGCGCTGGGTGGCCAGTGGGCTTTCGTGGCGGCCGTGCCGCAAGTGCCGGGGGAGGACGGCGCGCAATCGCAACCCGCGTTCAAGCCTTCGAGGTGGCTGACGTTATTGGTGGCTTTCGGATTGCTGCTGATTGCAGCGCTGGTGTGTTTGCGCGTTGGCTGGTGGGTGCCGGCGGTGACCCATCAATCGCTGCAATGGGTGATCAGCGCAATCGCCATGCTGATGTTCGCCCGGGCGATTGGCGATTCGAACCTGGTGGGGTTTTTCAAGCAGGTCAAGGGATCGGAATTTGCCCGGCTGGATACGTGGGTGTATTCGCCGTTGTGTGTGGTGTTGGGGGCGGGGTTGTTGGTCGTCGCGTGGATTTGAAAAGCATCGCCGGCAAGCCGGCTCCTACAGGTGAACACAAACCCTTTGCAGGAGCCGGCTTGCCGGCGATGAGGCCCGAACAATCAACACAAATCCGTGACCCTAACTCCCGCTCTCCGTCCGCCGGCTACTCACCTCAGCCGGCACATCATCCCCCGCCATACGCTTGCGGAACAACGCCGCCCGCGCCAGCAGCAACGTGGTTACCGGCACCGTAATCGCCAACAGAATCGGGATCAGCCAGGCATGCAGCACCGGCCCGGACTTGAGCGCCGAAAAGTAGATGATCGACCCCAGCGCCACGCACCACGCACCCAATGTCGAGGCCAGCGCCGGAGGGTGCATGCGTTGAAAATAATCCTTCATACGCACCAGCCCGATCGCCCCGATCAGCGCAAAAACACTGCTGAGTACCAGCAGGATCGCCACCGGGATTTCCACCCACAGAGACAGTTCAGCGTTCATTCGATCACCTCGCCACGCAGCAGGAATTTCGCCAGGGCAAACGAGCCGACGAAGCCGAACAGCGCGATCAGCAGCGCCGCTTCGAAGTACGTGTCACTGGCATAACGAATACCCAGTGTCAGCATCATCAGCATCGCGATGATGTACAGGTAATCCAGTGCCAGAACCCGGTCCTGCGCCGACGGCCCTTTGAACAGGCGGATCAGGGTCAGGACCATCGCCAGCGAAAAAATGAACAGGCTCAGCAGAACCGCATTCGACAGCAACGGGCTCATTCGAAAATCTCCATCAACGGGCGTTCGTAGGTCACCTTGAAATGCTCGATGAACAGCGCTTCGTCATCCAGATCGAAGACGTGCAGCAACAAAATGCTGCGGTCCAGCGCCAGTTCGGACCAGACCGTACCGGGCACCACCGTGCAGATCATCGCCAGTGCCGCCAGGCCGTTGGCGTCGCGCAAATCCAGCGGCACCTTGATGAACCGCGAGCGCGGCGGGCGTCGGCCGGCGTTCAAGACACCCCAGGCCACAGCAAGGTTGGAGACCAGCACGTCGCGTCCGACGATGAAGAACAAACGCAGAATCACACCGGGACGCCGAATGCGGATCGGCAGGGGGCGCAACTTGCGCATCATCAACGGCGCGCAAAACCCGAGCACGGCGCCCAGCAACAGGTTGCCGGGGCTTATCGACAGGTTCAGCACCAGCCACAACAACCACAGCGCCAGCGACAACCAAGGTGCAGGAAACAGACGCCTCATGGCTGCACCTCCGCGACGGCCGCTTTGGCTTCCGGACTCGGAACTGCCCGGGTGCCAAGCACCGCCATCACGTATTGCTGCGGATTGTTCAAGGTTTGTGCGGCGGCCTGGGTGTAACGCAGCAGCGGCTCGGCCTTGAAGGTCAGCAGAATGCTCAGGCCCAACAGTGCAATGATCGGCACACATTCGAGCCGTCGCAGCAAGGGTGATGGCCGTTCTTCAGGCGTCCAGAAACGCTGGATGCCCAGACGCGAGAAGGCAATCAACGACGCCAGCCCGGAGAGAATCAGCAACGCCAACAAACCCCACGCGGCGTTTGACACCGGTTCATCCGCGCCATTGCCCAGGCCCAGCGGGTTGAGCAGGGCGTGCAGTAAACCGAGTTTGCCGATAAAGCCGGACAGCGGCGGCATGCCGATGATCAGCAACGCGCAAGCGATGAAGCTCAAGCCGAGAAAGGCCATGGTCCAGGGAATCACCTGGCCGACCACGGCTTTTTGTTCATCGTCGAGGTTGATGCCTTTGGGCGGTTGCAGGGATTCCATCGGCCGCGCAATCAGGTCGGCGTCATCGAACAACGGCATTTCATTGGCCGAGCGCGAGCGCTCGATCAACTCGGCCAGCAGGAACAACGCGCTCAACGCCAGGGTCGAGCTGACGAGATAGAACAGCGCCGCGCCGATCAGGTTCGGCTGGGCGAAACCGATGGCCGACAGCAGAATCCCTGCCGACACCAGAATGCTCAGGCTGGCCATGCGTTCCAGACGTTGCGCGGCGAGAATCGCCACGGCGGCGCAGACGATGGTTGCCATGCCGCCGTAGATCAGCCAGTCGCCGCCAAAATACGCCGACGCGCCGGCCTGACCGGAGAACAGCAAGGTCCACAGGCGCAGCAAGGTGTAGACGCCAACCTTGGTCATGATCGCGAACATCGCCGCCACCGGCGCACTGGCCGAGGAATAGGCCGGCACCAGCCAGAAATTCAGCGGCCACATCCCGGCCTTGGCCAGGAACGCCACGGCGAGAATCGCCGCGCCGGCATGCAGCAAGCCGCGATCGGCTTCCGGTACCAGCGGGATTTTCAGCGCCAGGTCAGCCATGTTCAGGGTGCCGGTGACGCCGTAGATCAGCGCCGCGCCAATCAGGAACAGCGAAGAGGCCAGCAGATTGATCGAGATGTAATGCAACCCCGACGACACCCGCGCCCGGCCCGAACCGTGGAGCATCAGGCCGTAAGAGGCCGCCAGCAGAACCTCGAAAAACACGAACAGGTTGAACAGGTCCGCCGTCAGGAACGCGCCATACAAACCCATCATCTGGATCTGGAACAGCGCGTGGAAACTCGAACCGGCGCCGTCCCATCGGGCCATCGCGAACAGCAGGGCGCTGACGCCGATGATCCCGGTCAGTACCAGCATCAGCGCGGACAGGCGATCGACCACCAGCACGATCCCGAACGGTACTTGCCAGTTGCCCGGCAGGTAGACGCCGATGGAGCCGGGCACATCAGTGGTTTGCGTCCATTGCAGCAACAGCACGGCGATGCCCAGCCCCAAGAGGCTGGAGAGCAGGTTGATTTTAGCCTTCAGCGGGCGGTGCTTCTCGCCCAGCATCAGCATGATGGCGGCGGTCAGCAGCGGCAACAGAATCGGTGCGGCGATCAGGTGCGTCATCGCATTCATTCTTTAGGCTCCCGGCCATCCACATGGTCGGTGCCGGTCAAGCCACGCGAAGCCAGCAGCACGACGAGAAACAGCGCGGTCATGGCGAAGCTGATCACGATGGCGGTCAGCACCAGCGCTTGTGGCAGCGGGTCGGTGTAATGCAACAGATCTTGCGGCACGCCGTCCTTGATGTTCGGCTCTTTGCCGATGAACAGACTGCCCATGCTAAAGATGAACAGATTGACGCCGTACGACAGCAGGCACAGGCCCATGACCACCTGGAACGTCCGTGGCCGTAGCACCAGCCAGACGCCGGACGCGGCCAGTACGCCGATGGCGATTGCGATGACTTCTTCCATCAGACGGCTCCTTTCGTGGCGACGGATCTGGGCTGGGCAGCGGTTTTGTGGCCGCGTACCGATTGGTGGCCGAGGGCGGTGAGGATCAACAGCGTCGAGCCGACCACCACCGAGTACACGCCGATGTCGAAGAACAGTGCGCTGGCGATGTGAATGTCGCCTAACACCGGCAGTTCGGCATGCCAGGTGTGGGTGGTCAGGAACGGATAGCCGACCGCCATCGCCCCGAGCCCGGTGACCGTGGCGAACAGCAAACCGGTGCCCATCCAGCGCAGCGGTCGCAGGCTCATTTGCGCCTCGACCCACTGCGTGCCGGCGACCATGTATTGCAGGATGAACGCCACCGACATCACCAGCCCCGCGACAAACCCGCCGCCCGGCTGGTTGTGGCCGCGCATGAACAGGTAGATCGAGACCACGAACGCAATCGGCAACAGCATGCGCACCAGCACCGCCGGGACCATCATGAAGCCGAGCGCGGTGTCGCTGGCGTGACGTGGGTTGACCAGATCGGTGACCACGTCGGGCGCGAGCAAGCGTTGTTGCGCCGGCAGTTGCAGGCTTTCTTTCGGCGGGCGGAAGCGTCGCAACAGCGCGAACACGGTCAGCGCCACAGCCACCAGCACGGTGATTTCGCCGAGGGTATCGAAGCCACGGAAGTCCACCAGCATCACGTTGACCACGTTGCTGCCGCCGCCTTCCGGCAGGGCTCGGCTGAGGTAGAACGAGGAAATGTCGTTGGGCGTCTGGCGCGTCAGCATTGCGTACGACAGCAACGCCATGCCGCCCCCGACGGCGATCGACAGCAGCAAGTCGCGCAGACGCCGGATGCGTGCCTTGCGCAGGCTGCTCGGCAGCGGCGAAACCTCTTCGATCCGTCGCGGCAACCAACGCAGGCCCAGCAGGATCAGCACCGTGGTCACCACTTCAACCACCAGTTGCGTCAGCGCCAGATCGGGCGCGGAGAACCAGACGAAGGTGACGCAGGTCATCAGTCCACAGACGCTGACCATGGTCAGTGCCGCGAGCCGGTGATACTTGGCTTGCCACGCCGCGCCGAGGGCACAGGCAATCGCCAGCAGCCACAAGGTCACGAACACAATCGAGCCCGGAATCTTCGGCCGGTCACCCCAGCTCAGGCTGCTGTGCAGCATCGGGATCAACCCGGCCAGCACGGCGGCGAGCACCATCAGGAACAGCTGGGTTTGCAGGCGTCTGGTGCTGATCCGCCGCTCCAGGCGACGGGCCAGGCGCATCATGATCACCAGGCTGCGCTCGAACAGGCGCTTGCCGTTGAACAGGCCAATCACCGGCGGGTATTTGAAACGCCCGTGCTTGAACTGGTTGCGCAGCAGCAGGTAGAGCACGATGCCGCCGGACATGGCGACCAGGCTCATGATCATCGGCGCGTTCCAGCCGTGCCAGATCGCCAGGCTGTATTCAGGCAAGGTGCCGCCGACGACGGGCAGGGCAGCGGCAGCCAGTAACGAGCCGACCACTTGCGCCGGGAAAATCCCCACGATCAGGCAGGTGAACACCAGCAATTCCACCGGTGCACGCATCCAGCGTGGCGGTTCGTGCGGGGTGTGCGGCAGGTCGGTGGCGGTCGGGCCGAAGAACACATCAACCGTGAAGCGCAGCGAATAGGCGACGCTGAACGTGCCGGCGATGGTCGCGACGATGGGCAGGGTCAACTCGATCCAGGCGGTCGCGTTGATGAACACGGTTTCGGCGAAGAACATCTCTTTCGACAGGAAACCGTTGAGCAACGGCACGCCAGCCATTGAGGCGCTGGCGACCATGGCCAACGTCGCGGTGAACGGAATCAGTTTGATCAGGCCGCTGAGCTTGCGAATGTCGCGTGTGCCGCTTTCGTGGTCGATGATCCCGGCGGCCATGAACAGCGATGCCTTGAAGGTGGCATGGTTGAGGATGTGAAACACGGCGGCCACGGCAGCCAGTGGACTGTTCAGGCCCAGCAGCAGGGTGATCAGGCCGAGGTGGCTGATGGTCGAGTACGCGAGCAGGCCTTTGAGGTCGTTCTGGAACATCGCGCAGTACGCGCCGAGTAACAGGGTGCAGGCACCAGCGCCGCTGACGATGTAGAACCATTCCTCGCTGCCGGACAACGACGGCCACAGCCGCGCCAGCAGAAACACCCCGGCCTTGACCATGGTCGCCGAGTGCAGATAAGCAGAGACCGGTGTCGGCGCCGCCATCGCGTGGGGCAGCCAGAAGTGGAAGGGGAATTGCGCGCTTTTACTCAGGGCGCCGATCAGAATCAGGGGCAGCAGAAGAGGGTAGAGGGCATGTGCGCGAATCAGATCGCCGGCGGCCAGGACCTTGTCCAGGTCATAGCTGCCGACCACATGGCCAAGCAACATGACCCCCGCCAGCAGGCACAAACCGCCCGCGCCAGTGACCATCAGCGCCATGTAAGCGCCGCGTCGCGCATCGGCGCGATGGTGCCAATAGCCGATCAACAGGAATGAAAAGAGGCTGGTCAGCTCCCAGAAAAACACGATCTGGATCAGGTTGCCGGAAATCACCAGACCCAGCATGGCGCCCATGAACGCCAGGAAGAACGCGAAGAAGCGCGGCACCGGATCGTCCGGCGACATGTAGTAGCGAGCGTACAACGACACCAGCGTGCCGATGCCCAGCACCAGCATCGAGAACAGCCAGGCAAACCCGTCCATGCGCAGAACGAAGTTCAGGCCGAGGCTGGGTAGCCAGAAAAACTCTTCGCGAATGACGCCACCATGGGCGATCTGCGGGTACAGGAGTGCGACCTGGACGGTGCCTATGAGGGCAACGACGCCAGCCAACAAAGATTCAGTGTTACGCGCGTTGTGCGGCAGCACGGCTGCCAGACAGCTGCCGACAAAGGGCAGAAGCAGTAGAACTATCAGGGACATAGGCTTCTAATCTGCGGAAGTTTGTGAAGCATCATACGTGCCAGTCCCCGGATCACCAAACGGCAAGCTGTGGCAGAATCCTACAAGGTAGACGGAAAATGCCTGATTCACATTGTTTCAGAGGGCTGTGTTCAGCGGGGCTGGACCCTTTGTGAGCCGGCTTGCTGTGGGCGGCGTTCCGACGATGGTGTGCTTATGGTTGGCGTGTTTCTTTGATGGTGTACATATCCATTGCTGCGGTAACGGCCACTTATGGTTTCGCCCTTACGGCGAGTCACTTGGAAAAGCCCCAAGTAACCAAGGGCTCTTGCCCCTTTCGTTCGGTGCCTCGCTAATGCTCGCCATGCCCTCGTTCCGGTCCTGCTCCGTGGGCCCGCCGCCATCGGCCATCCCTGGCCGGGGGCGGCTAACCCGGCATCCATGCCGGGTTGCCCACTGCGCAGAACCTCCACTCGGCCTCTCGAGGGGGCGCTCAGATCAAAAGCGGAAGGCGAGCTAACGCTCGGCCTGATGAGTGGTGGAAATCAAAAGCAAACGTGACACCCTGTAGGAGCGAGGCTTGCCCGCGAAAAGCGTCGGGGCAACGCGTTCATTCAGGCAGCCCGCGTTATCGTTAACGTCCATCGCCGGCAAGCCGGCTCCTACAGGAGGGATGTGTACATGGCGACCAGCAACACCGGAGTATCGCAATCATTGTTGGTCATCGATATGTGCGGGTTCATGCGTCACCTTCCGCTTGAGCGGCGTGCATGCCGTCAATAGAGGCCTGTACCCGTGAGCGCGGTGCCGATCATATGTTTGGCATGTTCCGCAACGTCGAGCAGCGGGATGTCGGGTTGTACGGCAAAGCGGTGAAGGTCGATGTGGTCGCAAGGGGTGAAGACGATTTATCAGGCGCTTCAAATCTTGAGGTTTACCCCAGAGTTTCGCGCTCCAACTCTTCCTCGACCGCAGCTGCCTTACCCTTGGTCTTCAACTCACTCACAATCACCGCCGCCACAATCAACCCCGCGCCCACCAACGCAATCGCCGGCAACCGTTCCCCGGCGATCCTTCCGACGATCCCGGCCCACACGGGCTCACCCGCGTAAATCAACGTCGCCCGCGTCGGAGAAACGCTCTTCTGCGCCCAGTTCATCGCCACCTGAATCGCCGCGCTCGCTGCGCCGAGGCCGAGGGCGCTGCACAGCAAAAACCATGAAAAGTCAGGAATGACTTCCTGAGTCGGCACCACCAGCAAGAACGACAACACCGAGGTGGTCGCCAATTGCACCACCGTCACCCGGCGCACATCGACCTGGCCCGCGTAGGTGCTGATCAGAATGATCTCCGCGGCAATCGCGATGGCGCTGATCAGCGTGGCGATTTCACCCGGACTGAAATTGAACGAAGCACCGGCAGGCCCAGACAGCAACATCAACCCCGTGAAGGCCAGCATGATCCCGATGCTCGGCATCAGCCCAGGACGCCGCCCCAGCACCAGCCATTGCAGCAACGGCACAAAGGGCACATACAACGCGGTAATGAATGCCGACTGACTGCTTGGAATGCTCTGCAACCCGACGGTCTGCAAGCCGTAGCCGAGCATGATCGCCACGCCGATAAAGGCGCCGGCCTTGAGTTCGAACAGGGTCATTTCCCGCAGATGACGCCAGGAGAACAGGGCAACGATGCACGCGGCGGCGGCAAAGCGCAGGCCGACGAAGAACATCGGGCCGCTGACGGTCATCGCGTGCTGCACCAGCAAGAAGGTCCCGCCCCAGACCATGGTGATCAGCACCAGCACGCACTCGGCCTTGCTGAATTTGCGGGAAGAAGCCGGGGAGGAGTTCAACGACGTCATGACCTTGCGCGCTACCTGAGGGCGACGCACAATGCGCCGAATGTTGCGCAGTATACTGCCCAACTCCGACAAGTGAGCAATATAGTGCACAAAGATTCAACGCAGCGGGCTTCGGTCCTTCAGCACGTCAGCCTGAACGTTCGGCGTCTGCGCCACGCCGCCGACATGAGCCAGACCGCGCTCGCCGAAAAGTCCGGGGTCAGCCGCCGGATGCTGGTGGCCATCGAGGCCGGCGAGAAGAACGTGAGCCTGACCACCCTCGACCGCGTGGCCGAAGCGCTGGATGTGGCCTTCAGCGACCTGATCCAGGCACCGGACGCCCGCGACCCGAGCCGCATCAACGAAGTGGCCTGGGCCGGAGTGATTCCGGGCAGCAAAGCCGTTTTGCTGTCCAAAGCCACCGCCACCCGTGAAGTGGAACAGTGGGAATGGTGCCTGCAACCGGGGGAGATTTATCCGTCGCAACCGGATGCAGAGGGTTGGAGCGAACAGATCTACGTGTTCGAAGGTTGCCTGACGCTGATGGTGCGCGACACGCCACATAACATCGGCGCGGGGGAGTTTTTCATGTTCGCCAGCAACCAGCCTCATTCCTATCGCAACGATGGGGAAGTGGCGACGCGATTTGTGCGAAATGTGGTGATCTGATTTCGGATACCGCTCATCTGAAATGATGCGCTACCTGTTATTTATGACAGTAGGCGGGCGGGGTGATTGTTCTTTAAATATCGTTCAGTACGTTGTACTCGTGACTTGCCCTGACTGCCGGGTAGGGTTTGCCCGACCGTCCACTGAACGGAGTTGGATAAATGGCTTTATTACCAGCGCTCCAAATGAAAGAAGCTGTAGGTGGGGTGATTAAACTTACAGATGTTCCGGCGGATGGCGCTACGGCCCTCATTCCTGAGCCCGATAATAGCTTTCCCCGTGAATATGTCAGCGTGTTTATTGAGCGTCAGGAGTATTTGCTGAAGCTCGGCGTGCCGATCGATGGCTATTATCGAGTAAAAATATCAAAAAGTACTTTGCTGGATCATTCAGGGCCGGAAAAGCAGTTCAAATATATTCTCTTGTACGACGGAGCCGCACACATCTCTGATTCGATAAATTACGATATTTTGCATTCTTGATTGAGTGGAATAGCAAAGCGCTCGACCTCTATGAAAGGGGCGAGCGTTTTGCTGTCAGAAGTGTTTGTCGAGCAACAGTAAATCCACAGATTGTCTCGCTTTATTTAGTCAAGTCATTTAAGTTTTGTCAGTAACGTACTGATTAATAAAGATTAAAAATATTGGCACGACTTCTGTAGAGGTGTTTGGGTATTCACCTGACGCTGGAGTCGCGTAATGACAATCTCAGCCCAACCCCCTCGCACCGTCCACGTCATCCATTCGGATGCCGAGGCAATCGCCGTCGCTCACAAACTCGCTGCACGCTTCGCCGTCGAGGCCAGCGTGCGCGATCGCGAGCGCCGCTTGCCGGTCGCCGAGCTCGACGAGTTTTCCGCCAGCGGCCTCTGGGGCATCACCGTTCCCAAGGCATACGGTGGCGCCGGCGTTTCCTACGTGACCGTCGCCGAAGTGATCAAGATCATATCCGCCGCCGATTCTTCCCTTGGCCAGATCCCGCAAAACCACCTCGGCGTGCTCGACATCCTGCTGCAAACCGCCACCGAAGAGCAGAAGCGCTACTACTTCGGCAAAGTCTTGCAGGGTTACCGCTTCGGCAACGCTTTCTCCGAGTCCAAAAGCAAAAACGCCGGGGCCTTCGAAACCCGCATTCGTTTCGACAAGGACACCGCGCAGATCGACGGCGAGAAGTTCTACTGCACCGGTGCGCTGTTCGCGCACATCGTCCCGGCGGTGGCGGTCAACGAGCAGAACCAGGCGTTCATCGCGTTCATCGAGCGCGACAATCCCGGCCTGACCGTGATCGACAGTTGGGACGGTTTTGGCCAGCGCACCACCGCCAGCGGCGGCGTCACGTTGAATGCGGTTAAGGTGCCGTTGAGTGCGGTGATCCCTGCTCACAAAGCGTTTGACGAACCCACTGCGGACGGCCCGATTTCACAGATCATCCAGGCAGCGGTGGACACCGGCATCGCCGTCGGCGCGCTGGAAGAAACCAAGCGCTATGCCCGTGAATCCCGACCATGGATCGACAGCGGACACGACCACGGCTGGCAGGACCCGTTCAGCATCGCCGCCATCGGCGACCTCGAATGGCGGGTCCACGGCACCGAAGCGATCCTCAAGAAAGCCGGGCAAGCCATCGACGCGGCGTTGCTCAATCCCAATGAAGACACGGTGGCCTACGCCTCGGTGGTGGTCGCCCAGGCCAAAGTCCTGTCTGCCGAAATCGCGTTGCTCGCCAGCAGCAAACTCTTCGAACTGGCCGGGACCCGCTCGGTGCTCGGCAAGTACAACCTCGACCGCCACTGGCGCAACGCCCGCACACATACGCTGCACGACCCGGCACGCTGGAAATACCACCTGATCGGCAACTACCTGCTCAACGGCGTCAAGCCTGCGCGCCACGCCTGGAACTGAGGAGTCCACCATGAATGCCTTGACCCAACCGATTGCTGCCGGGCAACCCCTGGCCAAGAGTCAGCACGACTTGCACAACGCGCGCAGTTTGCTCGATGCGACCCTGCGCTTCGTTCGTCAACAGACTCAAACCAAGGATGACCCATACGTCATCAGCCGTTTCGGCGACGTGCAGATCCGCATCGAAGTCGCCGCCGTGCTGCTTGAACGTGCCGACGATTTCTTGAATAGCCACGAAGACGACACCGAAGTCAGCGTCGCCATTGCCGAGTCTCACCTCGCCAGTGCAGAGGCGCTCAACACCGTAAGCCACGCCGAGTTTGAACTCACCGGGCAACGCACCACATTGCCCGGCTCACTGCACGATCCGCTGCACTGGAAACTCCACCTCATTGGTAATTTTCGCCTTAACGGCATTCATCCCCCAAGCTTCAGGAGCGCCGTTTGATGGCCCGGGAAATTCGTCTAAACGCTTTCGACATGAACTGCGTCGGTCACCAGTCGCCCGGTTTATGGGCGCACCCACGGGACCGCTCATGGCAGTACAAAGACCTCGAATACTGGACCGACCTGGCGAAAATCCTCGAGCGCGGCAAGTTCGACGGGTTGTTCATCGCCGACGTGCTTGGCATCTACGACGTCTACAACGGCAACGGTGAGGCGGCGATCCGTCAGGCGGCGCAGGTGCCGGTCAACGATCCGCTGCAACTGATTCCGCCGATGGCGCTGGTCACCGAGCATCTGGGTTTTGGCCTGACTGCGTCGCTGTCGTTTGAGCACCCGTATCCGTTCGCCCGACGCCTGTCGACCCTCGATCACCTGACCAAGGGCCGCGCCGGCTGGAACATCGTCACCTCGTACCTGGAGAGTGGCGCGAAGAACCTCGGGCAGAAAAACCAGACTGAACACGACGCCCGCTACGACTTCGCCGAAGAGTACCTGGAGGTTTGCTACAAACTCTGGGAAGGCAGTTGGGAAGAGGGCGCGATCCTGCGGGATCGCGAGCGTCGAATTTTCAGTGACCCGAGCAAAATTCACGAGATCCAGCACGTCGGCAAACACTTCCAGGTGCCGGGCATTCACCTCTGCGAACCCTCACCGCAACGCACGCCCGTGCTGTACCAGGCCGGAGCGTCGAGTCGTGGCAAGCAGTTCGCCGCTGAACATGCCGAATGTGTGTTTGTGGCGGCGCCGTCGAAGGTGCTGTTGAAAAAGACCGTGGCCGACATCCGTCGTCGCGCCGCCGAGGCCGGGCGCGATCCGTCGAAGATCCTGATCTTCAACCTGCAAACGGTGATCCTCGGTGAGACTGATGCCAAGGCCAAAGCCAAATTCGAGGAATACAAAACCTGGGTCAGCTACGAAGGTGCGATGGCATTGATTTCGGGCTGGACCGGGATCGATTTCAGTCAGTTCAAACCGGATGAACCGCTCAAGCATGTGCACACCAACGCCATCCAATCGGCAGTGGAAGCGTTCTCCACGGCCGATCCGAACAAGGTCTGGACGCCTAACGAACTGGCCGACTGGGTCGGAATTGGCGGGTTTGGTCCGCTGTTTGTCGGCAGTCCCGAGACGGTTGCCGATCTTTTGCAGGAGTGGGTTGAAGAGACCGATGTGGACGGCTTCAACCTGGCCTATGCGCTGACGCACGAAACCTTTATCGACGCCGTGGAACTGCTGGTGCCGGAGTTGCAGAAGCGTGGGGTCTACAAGACCGAGTACGCACCGGGGACCTTGCGCGAGAAGTTGTTCGGGGAGGGGGCGCGGTTGCCGGAGATACATCCGGGGGCGGGGTATCGGGATTTGGCGGGGTTGCGGCAGCAGGAGAGGAAGGTGGTGTCTGCCTAGACGCCATCGTCGGAACGCCGCCCGCAGCAAGCCGGCTCCTACAGGGTTTTGTGTCATGCACAAATATCGCTGGCGACACGAAACCTGTGGGAGCGAGCCTGCTCGCGAAGGGGCCGGCACATCCAGCATTGATGTCGGCTGTCACGCCGCCATCGCCAGCAAGCCGGCTCCTACAGGATTCGTGTTGCCGGTGATTTCCGTGGACGACACAAAACCCTGTAGGAGCGAGGCTTGCCCGCGAAGAGGCCGGTACATCCAGCATTGATGTCGGCTGTCACGCCGCCATCGCCAGCAAGCCGGCTCCTACAGGATTCGTGTTGTGGATGATATTTGCAGACAACACAAAACCCTGTGGGAGCGGGCTTGCCCGCGAAGAGGCCGGTACATCCAGCATTGATGTCGGCTGTCACGCCGCTATCGCCGGCGAGCCGGCTCCTACAGGGGATGGTGGTGATTTAGAGATTTTGGCCCAGCGGACCACCGCACGCTTTTGCCCATGAACAGGAGGTCAACCCATGAGCGTGCATGAACTCAAACGTCCGCCCTTTGCGGATACCGCCGAGTGGCGGGTCGAGCTGCCCACGGCGCTGGAGCAATTGCGTCACTGGGCGCAGGTCAGTCCGTTGCAGCCGGCGCTGCGTCACAAGCGCCATGGCCAGTGGTTTGTCTGGCGCTGGATCGATGCACTGCGCGATGTCGAACGCTTGGCCGACGGCTTGCGCCAACAAGGTTTTACCGAAGATTCGCGGTTGGCGCTCAGCGGTGCGTTCGAACCGAATCTGTTGCTGCTGGCCCTGGCCGCACAACACATTGGCGGGCAATTGCTGACCCTGCCGGACAACCTCGACCCCGAATCCCTGCACAAAACCCTCTGGCGCAGCGGGCCCACCCACGCCTTCGTTCAAGGCCGGCAGACCCGGCAACTGTGGCTCAATCAGGGCCAAACGCTGCTGAACTTCAACGATCTGCTTGGCTCGGTCGACACTCCTCAGCGCCTCAACCGTTGGCGCCAGAACGCGCAACTGTGGAGCGAAGAGAGCACGCAATGGCAGGCCGGCCTGACGGTGTTGCTTGAGCAATGGCTGAGCAGCGGTCAATCCCTGGCTTTCCCGGAAAGCCCCGGCAGTGCCAGTCGCGACCGTCGTGAGGTGGCGCCTTCGGGGCTGCTGCTGTCGGCCGAACGCCTGCAACTGCTGGCCGAGGAAATCGACAGTCGCCTCGCCGCGCAAGGCACCTGGCGTCGACGTCTTTGCGAGTGGGCCATCGCTCACCCGGAAAAAGGCCTGCAACGCCTGATCAAGAACCGCGTTCGGCGACTGCTCGGTTTTCACAACCTGCATTACATCTGGCAAGCCACGCGCACGCCTGAGGTGAAAGCCGCGCCAACCTGGCTCACTGAATTCAAACAGGACATCGCATGACTTCGACCGATTCCATCCTGCAAGTCAGCGGCATTTCCCTGTCCTTCAAAGGCGTGAAAGCGATCAACGAGCTGTCCTTCGACGTGCGTCGGGGCGAGATCTGCGCGCTGATCGGCCCCAACGGCGCGGGCAAGAGTTCGCTGCTCAACGTGCTGAACGGCGTGTACCGCTTCGACGCCGGTTCGATTGTCTTCGAGCAACAGCCGTTCAAACGCATCGACCCGTTGACCGCTGCGCGCCGAGGCATTGGCCGCACGTTCCAGAACAACGCGTTGTTCAAGAAAATGAGCGTGATCGACAACATCCTCACCGGCCTGTCGCGGCACTTGCGCAGCAGCTTCATCGAACAGGCACTCAACCTGCCGCGAGCACGCCGCGAGGCCGAAGCCTTCCGCCAGCAAGCCCAGGGCATTCTCGAATTCCTTGAGCTGCAGGCGCATCGCGATGTGCCGGTGGGCAATCTGTCCTACGGCCTGCAAAAACGCGTAGAGCTCGGCCGCGCCTTGATCGCCGGCCCGCGCCTGTTGCTGCTGGATGAGCCGATGGCCGGAATGAACGCCGAAGAGAAACAGGAAATGGCCCGTTTCATCGCCGACATCAACCGCGACCTCGGCACCACGGTGGTGTTGATCGAGCACGACATGAGCGTGGTCATGGGCCTGTCCGACCACGTCGTGGTCCTCGATTACGGGCGCAAGGTCGGCGACGGCACGCCGGCCGAAGTGCAGGCCGATCCCGAAGTGATCGCGGCGTATCTGGGAGTGGTGCACTGATGACGTTCTTCTTCGAAACCCTGCTCGGCGGCTTGCTCGCCGGGACCATGTATTCGCTGGTCGCCATCGGCTTCGTGCTGATCTACAAGGCCAGCGGCGTGTTCAATTTTGCCCAGGGCGCGATGCTGTTGTTCGCCGCGCTGACCTTCGTCAGCCTGCACGATCAGGGCGTGCCGTTTGCCCTGGCGCTGTTGCTGACCGTGGTGGTGATGATCATCGGCGCGTTGCTGATCGAAAGGCTGGTGCTGCGGCCATTGGTCAACCGCTCGCAGATCACCTTGTTCATGGCCACGCTTGGGCTGTCCTTCATCATCGAAGGCCTGGCACAAGGCTTGATGGGCTCGCAAGTGCGGGCGCTGGACTTAGGGATAGACGACGTGCCGGTGTTCATCGGCGGGATGATGGTCAGCCAGTTCGACCTGATCGCCGCGGCGGCGGCCATTGTGCTGGTGACGGTGCTGGCGTTGTTGTTCAACAAGACCCGCATCGGCGTGTCGTTGCGGGCGGTGGCGGATGACACCACCGCCGCGTTGTCGATTGGCATCAACCTCAACCGGATCTGGCAGATCGTCTGGGCCGTGGCCGGGGTTGTCGGGTTGGTGGCGGGACTGCTTTGGGGCGCTCGCCAAGGGGTGCAGTTTTCGCTGTCGCTGGTGGTGCTCAAAGCGTTGCCGGTGCTGATCATCGGTGGCTTCACCTCGATTGGCGGGGCGATTGTCGGTGGGCTGATTGTCGGCGCGGCGGAGAACCTCGCCGAGGTCTACGTCGGTCCGCTGATCGGTGGCGGCATCACCCCGTGGTTCGCCTATGTCCTGGCCCTGGCCTTCCTGTACATCCGTCCCGCCGGCCTGTTCGGCGAGCGCGCCATCGAGCGAGTCTGAACCCATGACCATTTCCCTTGCCCGCGAAACCGCGCCGTCGGTGTTGATCCAGCGTCGTATCCCGTTTGGACTGCTTGGCCTGTTACTGATCGCCTTCGTGGTCGTGCCGCTGACCGGCAACGACTATTGGCTGAACGCAATCCTGATCCCGTTTCTGGTGCTGTCCCTGGCCGGCCTCGGCCTGAATCTGCTCACCGGATACACCGGCCAGACCTCGGTCGGCGCCGCCGGGTTCATGGCGGTCGGGGCGTTTGCCACGTATGGATTTTTGCTGCGCTTGCCTGAGCTTGGCTTGCCCGTCGCGCTGCTCGGCGGCGGGTTGATCAGCGCGGTGGTGGGGTTTGTTTTCGGCCTGCCGAGTTCGCGGATCAAAGGCTTTTACCTGATGGTCACCACGCTGGCGGCGCAGTTTTTCCTGGAGTGGCTGTTCGTCAAATTCCCCTGGTTCTACAACTACGGTTCGTCCGGGACCATTTCCGCACCGAAACTGGCGCTGTTCGGCCACGACTTGAACACGCCGCTCGGACGCTATCTGCTGACCCTGACCACCGTATTGTTGCTGACCTGGGTGGCGGTGAACCTGGTGAAAAGCCAGATCGGCCGCAACTGGATGGCGATCCGCGACATGGACACCGCCGCAGCGGTAATCGGCATTCCGGTGGTGCGCTACAAACACCTGGCGTTCGCCGTCAGTTCGTTCTACCTCGGCATCGCCGGGGCGCTGTGGGCCTTCGCCTACCTGGGCACTGCCAGCGCCAGCAGTTTCGATATCAACCGGTCGTTCCAGATCCTGTTCATCATCATTATCGGCGGGATGGGCAGCATCGCCGGCAACTTTGTCGGCGCCGCGTTCATCAGCCTGTTGCCGATCCTGCTCAGCCACGCCGGGCAAGCCTTGTTCGGTGGTTCGGTGGACGCCGGGCAGTTGCAGAACCTGCAAAAAATCATCTTCGGCGTGCTGATCATCCTGTTCCTGATCAAGGAACCGGAAGGCCTGATCCGCCTGCTGGGCAACCTTCGTGAACGGCTGAGTCACTGGCCGCTGCGCTTCTGAATCCTTTCCATTATTAGATAGAGAGACAACATGCGTGCATCCTTGAAACGTTCGTTGGTCGGCGCCGCTTTGACGCTGGCCGTTTTCAGCAGTGCAGTGCCGGTGGTCCAGGCCTCGGCGGACCAGCAATTCTTCCCGTTGGCCACCTATCGCGTCGGCGCGTACGCCTCCAGCGGTGTGCAGGTGTGGGCCGGGATGCTCGATTACCTGAACTACATCAACGATGTGGAAGGCGGAATCAACGGCGTCAAACTGGTGTGGCAGGAATGCGAAACCGAGTGGACGGCGGAGAAGGGCATCGAGTGCTATGAGCGCTTCAAGAAAGGCCTGGATGGCGCGCCGGTGGCGATCTATTCACCCAACGGCGCGCCGGCGGCCTATGCGCTGAGCGAGCGCGCGGAAGTCGACAAGATCCCGCTGATTACCCTCGGCTACGGGCGTACCGAAGCCACCGATGGCACGGTGTTCCCGTACAACTTCCCGGTGATGCTGACCTTCTACAGCGAGGCATCGAGCCTGATCAATTACATCGCTCAGCGCGAGGGCGGTTTCGACAAACTCAAGGGCAAGAAGATTGCCACGGTCTATCACGACTCCGCGTATGGCCGGGAAACCCTCGGCCCGTTGAAGCTGTTGGCGGAGAAATACGGCTTCGAGAACATCCAGATTCCGGTGGCCGATCCGGGTAACGAGCAATCGGCGCAATGGCGGCAGATTCGCCAGGTCAACCCGGACTGGGTGTTCCTGCGCACCTGGGGTGTGTCGACGCCGGTCGCCGTGAAAACCGCCGCGCGTTTCGGCTTCCCGGTGGACCACATCGTCGGCGACATTTGGGCCAGTTCCAGCGAAGACGTGTTGCCCGCAGGCGCCGCTGCCAAGGGTTATCTGGCGCTGACGCCATACCCCGCTGGCGCTGATTTCGAGATCCACAAACGCCTCAAGCAATTCATCCTCGACAAGGGCAAGAGCGACCTCAAGGACCTGAAAAATTTCGGCAGCGTCTACTACAACTCAGGGCTGGTGAATGCCGCAGTGATGGTGGAAGCAATCCGCACGGCCCAAGGCAAATTCGGCAAGCGTCCGTTGAACGGCGAAGAAGGTCGCTGGGGTCTGGAGCACCTGAACATCGACGATGCGCGGCTCAAGGACATGGGTTATTTCGGCCTGATGCAAAACCTCAAATTGTCCTGCAAGGATCACGAGGGCGGCGGTTCGGCGCGGGTTCAGCAGTGGGACGGTGCGAACTGGACGCTGATCAGCGACTGGATCGCTGCCGACCGCGCCTTGTTGCGACCTTTGATCGATGAAAAATCCGCCGCGTTCGCCAAGGAAAAAGGCCTGACGCCACGCACCTGCACAGGGGATGAATAAACCATGAGCCAAGCCGCCAGCGACATTGCCGCCAACGACCTGTTGCGAGTCAATGACATCGAGGTGATCTACGACGGCGCGATCCTGGCCGTGGCCGGGGTTTCGCTGAAGGTGCCCAAGGGCGGCATCGTCGCGTTGCTGGGTGCCAACGGCGCCGGTAAAAGTACCACGCTGAAGGCGATTTCCGGGCTGGTGCGGGCCGAGCGGGCGCAAGTCAGTCGCGGCACGATCGAGTTTCTCGGTCGCGATACGGCGGGTGTCGATCCCAGTCTTCGGGTGCGCCAAGGGATGGTGCACGTGCTGGAAGGTCGCCACGTGTTCCCGCAGTTGACGGTCGAAGACAATTTGCGCAGTGGCGGCTTCGTGCGCGGCTTGAACCGCCAGGAGCTGGCCCGGGATCTGGAGCGGATTTACGCCTGGTTCCCGCGCCTGAAAACCAAGCGCAAGACCCAGGCCGGACTGACGTCCGGTGGCGAGCAGCAGATGGTCGCTATCGGCCGGGCGTTGATGACACGTCCTACTTTGGTACTGCTTGATGAACCTTCCATGGGTTTGGCGCCTATTATCGTCCAGGAGATTTTCGAGATCGTCGCCCAGCTCAATCGCGACGAGCAGGTGAGCTTTCTGATTGCCGAGCAAAACATTAATGTGGCGCTCAAGTACGCCTCACAGGCCTATGTCCTCGACACCGGCCGGGTGGTGTTGTCCGGCAGCAGCGAGGCGCTGTTGGCGCGGGGCGATCTGCATGACTTTTATCTAGGTAAACACTGAGCAGTGAGAACGCCATGACTGAAACCCAACGCGGACAGGCGACCGACGCCATCCGCCACGCGGACATCCTGATCGTCGGCGGTGGCCTCAGCGGCGCGATGCTGGCGGCGCAGTTGTTGCGCCTGCCCGGCAGACGCTCGTTGCTGGTGATCGAGCCCCGGGCAGAACTTGGACGGGGCGAGGCCTACAGCGCGGTCGAATTGGGCCATACGCTGAACGGTAATGCGGCGCGCATGAGCGTCGACCCGGACAACGCCGACGACCTGACGCAATGGCTGACCGAGTACATCGCCAGCGGTGGCTGGCCGGAGTCCGATGAGCAGCATGTGCCGGTCAGCGAACTGTTTCCGCCCCGGGGGATTTTCGGGTTGTACGTGCAGCAACGATTGGCCGAAGCGCAAGCGCTGGGCGCGTTGAATGGCTCGACGGTCGAGCATGTGCGGGCCGAGGTGGTGGACTTGCAGACGCTGGATGATTCGGTGCGGCTGAGCTTGAGTGACGGCCAGCGGTTGCAGGGTGCTTATGCGGTGCTGGCGACCGGGATGTTTCCGGCTGCGCGCACGCCACAGACCGAGTCCAGTGGCTTGAACGCTGCGGCGCTTGATCCCTGGGATGTTGCCGCGATGCGTGAGCTGGATCCGCTATCGACAGTGTTGATCATCGGTTCGGGCCTGACCATGGTCGATGCCGTGGTGTCGCTGGAACAGGCCGGGCATCGCGGGTCGATCGAAGTGTTTTCGCGGCATGGCTTGCTGCCGCATGTGCGTCGACAACCACCGGCGTGGGTGGATTTTCTTGCCGAGGATCACAGCATTCGTACGCCGCGACAGTTGGTGCGAGAACTGCGTCGGCATTGCCGGGATGCCATTGCGCAGGGTGTCGACTGGCAGGCGCCACTGGATACGGTGCGGGCGCATATCGGTCGGTTGTGGAGTCAGGCGACGGATGGGCAGCGTCGGCAGTTTGTGCGGCATGTGCGGCCGTGGTGGGAAAGTCATCATCACCGGTCGCCGCCGTTGAGTGCCGAGTTGGTGGCGCGATTGCACGGGGAAGGGCGGTTGCGGATTCAGGCGGCTTCGTTCAAAGGGCTGGAGCCGGCTTTGGGTGGTGTGAGTATCCGTATTCGTCGCCGTGGTGAAGCGCAAACGGTTGTCGTCAGTGGCGCGGCGTTGATCAATTCCAGTGGCATCGAGTACGACTGGCGACGGGTGGCGCGACCGTTGCCGCGGCAGCTGTTGGCCCGTGGGTTGGTGCGGCCGGGGCCGTTGGCGCTGGGGATTGCGGCGGCGATTGATGGCGCGGTGCTGGGTGGTGATGGGCAGGTTGCGAGTCGACTGTTTGCCATGGGGCCGCCGTTGCGGGGGATGTGGTGGGAGAGTACGGCGGTGACTGACGTGGCTAGTCAGGCCAAGGCTTTGGCTTTGCGCTTGGTTGGGGGTTAGGTTGGGGGTATATCCGTTTCTTCGGTAACGGCGGCTATTGGTTTCGCCCTTACGGCGAGTCACTTGGAAGAGCCCCAAGTAACCAAGGGCTTTTGCCCCTTTCGTTCGGTGCCTCGCTGTGGCTCGGCATGCCCTCGCTCCGGTCCTGCTCCGTGGGCCCGCCGCCATCGGCCATCCCTGGCCGGGGGCGGCTAACCCGGCATCCATGCCGGGTTGCCCACTACGCAGAACCTCCACTCGGCCTCTCGAGGGGG
>NZ_JAHBDD010000052.1:0-27081 GCF_019956155.1 Pseudomonas sp. BF-RE-22
GGCTTGCTGGCGATGGGGCCCTGACGGTTGATGCGAAGCTCCAGGCCGCCATCGCCAGCAAGCCGGCTCCTACAGAGGGGATGTGGGTCAGTCCATCAGGCCCCATTCGCCGGGTTGTGCGTTGGGTCCCGGTGATGCGTCGGCATGCAGCTTGAGCCGCAGGCGCAAATTGTTCAGCGAGTCCGCATGCTTCAAGGCCTCTTCTTCGCCGATAGCGCCTTCGATCACCAATGCGTACAGCGCGCAATCGAACGTCTGCATACCCTGTTCGGTCGACTTTTCCATGATCCCTTTGAGCTCGTCGAATTCATTGCGCCGTATCAGGTCGCCTACGGTCGGCGTGCCCAGCATCACTTCTACCGCCGCCCTGCGTTGACCGTCACGAGTGCGCACCAGACGCTGGGAAACGAACGCTTTAAGGTTGTTGCCCAGGTCATGCAGCAGTTGCATCCGCCGTTCTTGCGGGAAGAAATTGATAATGCGATCCAGCGCCTGATGGGCGTTGTGAGCATGCAAGGTGGAAATCACCATATGCCCCGTGTCGGCAAACGCCAGCGCATGCTCCATGGTCTCGCGGTCGCGGATCTCACCGATCAGCACCACATCGGGTGCCTGGCGCAGGGTGTTTTTCAGCGCGGTATGAAAACTGCGGGTATCGACGCCGACCTCGCGCTGATTGATGATCGATTTTTTGTGCCGGTGGATGTACTCGATAGGGTCTTCGATGGTGACGATATGCCCGCTGCTATGGCGATTGCGGTAATCGATCAACGCTGCCAGCGAGGTCGACTTGCCTGAGTCGGTGGCGCCGACGAACAGCATCAGCCCTTGTTTGAGCATCACCGTTTCCAGCAGCACGGGTGGCAACTTGAGGTCTTCGTAACGCGGAATGTCGAGCTTGATGTTGCGCACCACGATCGACACATCGTTGCGTTGCTTGAAAATATTGACCCGAAAGCGCCCGACACCCGCCAACGAGATCGCCAGGTTCATCTCCAGTTCCCGATCGAACTCCAGTCGCTGTTCGGCGTCCATGATGGACGCGGCAATCGCGGCGATTTCCCCCGGTTTGAACGGCTGCTCGGCCAAGGGTTTGAGTACACCGTCAAACCGGGCGCAGGGTGGCGCACCGGTGGACAGGTACAAATCGGAACCCTCCTGGCTGGACAGGGTCTTTAACAGCGCATCGATTTCCATGGCAAAAAACACCCGCGAAGCATTCAATGAACAGAAATGACCCGAAAAATCGGTCATTCAGCGTCTACCGCCCTAGGATAGTAGACGCCGTCACCCCGACCGACGTGCAGGACACCTTGATGAACGCAGTACCCACCGGCAGCGATGCCCAGGCCTTGATTGCCAGACTGGACTGGACGTGCACCCCGCTCGGCGCCGCCAGTGACTGGCCGCAGAGCCTGCGCACAGCGGTGGACATCGTGATTCACTCACCGATGCCGATGCTGTTGCTGTGGGGGCCGCAGCTTACGCAGATCTATAACGACGGCTTCGCGCTGCTGGCCGGCAGCAAGCATCCGCACGCTTTCGGACAACCGACGCACCAGATCTGGCCAGAACTCAAAGACTTTACCGACCCGATTTACAGCGCCGTCCTACAAGGCCAAGTGCGGACTTACAGCGAACAACGCTTCACCCTGCAACGCGACGGGAATGATTCCGACTTCTGGCTGGATTTGACCTACAGCCCGATCCGCGATGAACACGCCGACGTCGCCGGGATTCTGGTCACAGCCATTGAAACCAACGAACGCCGACGCATCGCCCTCGAACTGGAGCAGCGCTCGGCCGCCAGCCTGAAGGCTCAGCGCGAGACCGAGGAACGCCTGCAACTGGCGCTGGCCGCCACTGACGCCGTCGGCACCTGGGACTGGGACATCGGCGAAGACCGCTTCATTGCCGACGCGCACTTCGCCCAATTGCACGGCATCGACCCGCTACTCGCCAGTCAGTTGCCCATCAGCGACTATCTCGAAGCCGTGCATCCGGAAGACCGCTCGATGGTCACCCGCGGCATCAAGCAGTGCATCACCCAGGGCAGCGAATACGCCGAGGAATATCGCCTGCTGCAACCCGACGGCCAGTTGCGCTGGGTGTTTGCCCGGGGCCGTTGTTACAAGGACCACCATGGCCGGCCGATCCGTTTCCTCGGCGCCGCGCTGGACCTGACCGAACGAAAACACACCGAACAGGCCTTGCGTCAGAGTCAGACCGAGCTGCAACTGATCATCAACGCCATGCCGATCCTGATCAGTTACGTCGACAGCGAAGAACGCTTTCGCCTGAACAACGCGGCGTACCTCGACTGGTACGGGCTGACGCCCCAAGAGCTTTACGGTCGGACCATTCGTGAGGTGCTGGGTGAAGAAGCCTACGCCTTGCGAGCCGAATACATCGCCGAAGCACTGGCGGGCAGGACCTGCTGTTTCAGCATCAGCACGCCACATCGTGATGGCAGCACCCGACAAGCCTTGATGAATTACCTGCCCCGCCACGGGCCGGATGGCGCGGTGAACGGTTTCTACATTTTCGTGATCGACGAAACCGAGCGCAAACAGACCGAAGAAGCCTTGCGCAACCTCAACGAAACCCTTGAGGAACGTGTCGCCGCCCGTACCCAGCAATTGGCCGAAGCGAACCAGCGCCTGCAAAACGAAATGTTCGAACGCGAGCGTGCCGAAGATGCCCTGCGCCATGCGCAAAAAATGGAAGCGGTCGGCCAGCTCACCGGCGGTATTGCCCATGACTTCAACAACATGCTCACCGGGATCATCGGCAGCCTCGACCTGATGCAGCGCTACATCGCCGATGGGCGTACCGCCGAGATCGGCCGTTTCACCGAAGCGGCGGTGTCGTCAGCCAACCGCGCAGCCGCCCTGACCCATCGCCTGCTCGCCTTCTCCCGGCGCCAATCGCTGGACCGCAAGCCGCTGAACGCCAACGAACTGATTCATTCTCTGGAAGACTTGCTCAGCCGCACCAAGGGCGACCACATCGAGCTGAAACTGCAACTGGCCGATGAAGCCTGGCCAGTCAGCACCGACGTCAGCCAACTGGAAAACGCCCTGCTCAACCTGGTCATCAATGCGCGGGATGCCATGCCCGATGGCGGCGAGTTGCGTATCGAAACCGCCAATGTCTATCTGGACAGCAGTGACATCAACATTCTGGAACCCGTCAAGGCCGGGGATTACCTGATGATCGCCGTCAGTGACAACGGCACCGGCATGACCCCGAAAGTGTTGGCCAAGGCGTTCGATCCATTTTTCACCACCAAACCTATCGGCCAGGGCACGGGGCTGGGTTTGTCGATGATCTACGGTTTTGCCCAGCAGTCGGGCGGCCACGTGAGCCTGTTCAGCCTGCCGGGCCAGGGCACCAGCGTGCGCCTGTTCTTGCCGCGCTTGCACGAGATGGAGCCGCAAGATGTGCTGACGCCGGTCATCGGCGAGGCCCCCTCGGCGATAGCCGGGGAAACCGTGGTGTTGGTGGAAGATGATCCGGCGGTGCGCATGCTGGTGTTCGATCTGCTCAAGGAGCTGGGTTATCACGCCCATGAGGCCGAAGATGCGAAGACCGCCCTGCCCCTGCTCGAATCGGGTCTGCGGGTCGATCTGCTGGTGACCGATGTCGGGCTGCCAGGCATGAACGGTCGGCAATTGGCAGAAATCGCCCGTCAGCACCGTCCGGACCTCAAAGTGCTGTTCATGACCGGTTACGCGGAAATGGCCGCCGAGCGTCAGAGCTTCCTTGAGGAAGGCATGGACATGGTGGCCAAACCGTTTTCGGTTGACCTGCTGGCCAACAAGATTCGCACGATGATCGGCCAACCCGAGTGAGTTGAGGCATAATCGCGCGCCCCGATCCACCCACATAGCCACTACCGTTGCAAGGTACTCGCCCCATGAAAGCTCAAGCCCGCCACATTCTGGTGAAAACCTCGGAAGAAGCCGAGCAGCTCAAACAACGCATCGCCAAGGGCGAAGCCTTCGATGTGCTGGCCAAGAAGTATTCCACCTGCCCGTCCGGCAAGCGCGGCGGTGATCTCGGTGAAGTACGGCCTGGGCAGATGGTCGGTGTGATTGATGCGGTGATTTTCAAGAAGCCGTTGCGGGTGGTGCATGGCCCGATCAAGAGCAAGTTTGGCTATCACCTGGTGCAGGTGTTTTATCGGGATTAAGTGGTTGCCTTGAGGACCCCATCGTCGGAACGCCGCCCGGAGCCGGCTCACCCCCACATTGGATTTGCGGCGTACACAGATCCATTGTGGGAGCGAGCCTGCTCGCGATCCGACTGCGCAGCAGCCGGCCATTCACCACCTACCGCGGAATCAACGCCCCCGGCACCTGAATCACCCGACTCGCCAACCGATGCCCCGCCTCCGCCGCTTCGACCGGGCTCCCCCCCTTGAGCCGACTGGCCAGGTACGCCGCACTGAACGAATCCCCCGCCGCCGTGGTGTCCACCACGCGTTCGACCTTCTGCGCCGGCACTTCGAACGACTCGCCCTCACAGCGAATCAGGCACGCTTCGGCACCACGCTTGAGCACCACTTCTGGCGTCCCCACCTGCTCGTAAGCGGCGAACACCGCCTCGCAATCGGAAAAATGAAACAGCGCCTGTTCGTCGTCGACAGTCAGCAACGCCAGATCGACATACGGCAACACGCTGCGATACGCCGCCCGAGCGTCCTCGATCGACGCCCACAAACGTGGCCGGTAGTTGTTGTCGAACACAATCCGCGCATCCCGCTGCCGTGCTTCGATCAGGGTTTCCAGCAATTTCTCCCGACCTTGCACACCGAGCACCGCCAGGGTGATGCCGCTGAAATACAGCACGTCGTAATCCGGCAGCGCCGCGAGGATCGGCGCGGCGGCTGGCGTGGTAAAGCAATCGCGGACGGCGGCTTCGTTGCGCCAGTAGAGAAAACGCCGCTCACCCGCGGCGTCGGTCTGGATGCAGTACAAACCGGGCAAGCGACCGGGCAGGCGCTGGACCATGTCCAGGCCGATGTTTTCGGCGGCCCAGCTTTGGCACATGGCATCGCTGAAGCTGTCATCGCCCAGGGCGGTGACGTAATCAACGCTGCCGCATTCGCCCAGTTCCCGGGACAGGTAGACCGCCGTGTTCAAGGTATCGCCGCCGAAGCTCTGTTGCAGACTGCCGTCGGCGCGGTGTTGCAACTCGATCATGCATTCGCCGATCAGGGCGATGCGCGGGATGTTGGGGCCGAGTGTGTTGATGGTGTTCATTGTTGTGGTGTCTCTGGTGGTTCGGTGGTGTCTGAGAGGACGCCTTCGCGGGCAAGCCTCGCTCCTACAGGTTTTGTGTCATTCGCAAATGATGATTACGGCACAAATCCTGTAGGAGCGAGGCTTGCCCGCGAAGGCCGCGCCTCGGTCTGGAACCTTAAAAACAGGTTTCCATGGTTTCGATGACATTCAACTGCTCATCCACCAGACACCCCGTGCGCCACTTGTCGAACGTCAGGCACGGGTGCGAAGTGCCGAACGAAATGATATCGCCCACCCGCAGCTCAATCCCCGGCGCCACGGTCATGAACGCGTGCTGATCCATCACCGCCGTCACCTTGCAGGCACTGACGTCGTCGCCCGTTGCCGGCACCACACCAGCCTTGTAACGCAGCAACGGCACCGGCAGCCCGGCGTCGTAGGCCACGTCGCGTTTGCCCAGGGCGATCACCGCAAAACCCGGTTCCGGCAACGATTGCACATGCGCCCAGACTTCCAGCGCCGGGCGCAGGCCTTCGTGCAGATCGCTGCGACGGTCGAGCACGCAGCATTGCGCTTCTTTATAGATGCCATGGTCGTGGGCCACGTAGCTGCCAGGGCGCAAAACGCTGAGGAAACGTCCGCCAGCGTTCTGCGCTTCGAAGGACTCGGCGATCAGGTCGTACCAGGCCGAACCCGACGCGGTGATGATCGGCTTGGCAATGGCAAACGCGCCGCTGTCCTGCAACTGCACCGCCAGCCGCACCAGCGACGCGGCGAATGCACGAATGCCGGTGACCGCATGATCACCGTGAATCACGCCTTCATAACCTTCGATACCGGTCAGTGCCAACGCGGGTTGTGCGCTGATGGCCTTGGCCAGCGCGATCACTTCCTCCTCGGTCCGGCAACCGCAACGGCCACCCACCACGCCGTACTCGATCATCACGTTCAGGCGCACACCGCGCGAGGCGAAATACGCGCCGAGGTCAGCGACGTTGTCCGGGTGATCGACCATGCAATGGAAATCGAACGTCGGGTCCGCCAGCAAATCGGCGATCAGCGCCATGTTCGGCGTCCCCACCAGTTGGTTGGCCATCAGCACCCGACGTACACCATGCGCGTACGCCGCGCGGGTTTGCGTGGCGCTGGCCAGGGTAATGCCCCAGGCGCCGGCGTCCAGTTGGCGGCGAAACAAGGCCGGGGTCATGCTGGTTTTGCCGTGAGGCGCGAGTTCGGCGCCGCTGTTGCTGACAAACGCCTGCATCCAGCGAATGTTGTGTTCCAGCGCCTCGCGATGCAGCACCAGCGCCGGCAGGCTGACGTCACGCACCAGATGGGCACCGGTCTGGGCAAAGCCCTTTTCCACGGCAGCAGTATTTTGGGCAGAAGACATGGTCGAACTCCTCACATTTTCGCGGCCGCGAACAGCCGCTGTTATTCGTTAATGCGACGGGCCAGGCGGTTGGCGTTGTCGATCAACACCCGGCGATAGTCGTTGTAATGCGTCTTGGCATCGGCCCGAGGGGCAACGATGCACAGGGTCGCAATGGCCACGCCGTTCGGGTCTTTGACCGGGGCGGCGAAGCAATGGGTAAAGGTGTCGGCGACACTGTCGAAGGAGAAAAAACCGTCGATGCCGGCCTGACGGATTTCGCCGAGAAACTGCTCCAGCGGCAGGCGTTCACCGTTAGGCAGGATGAAGTCGTCGTGATCGATCAGGTCGATGATTTCCTGGTCGCTCAGGTGCGCCAGCAACAGGCGCCCGGACGCGGTCCATGGGATCGGCGCGTTCTCGCCGATGTCCGAGGAAATGCGGAAATGCCGCTCACCCTCTTTCATCAATGCCACCGTGTATTTGCGCCCGTTGAGCAGGCACATCTGCGCAGTTTCATGGGTCTGGCTGACGATCTCCTGCAAGGCGTGATCGGCCTCGCGGGTCAGGTCGAAATGACGCAAATGCGCCTGCCCGAGGAAGTACAGCTGACGGCCGAGGTAGACGTGACCGTCCTTGCCCACGGGCTCCAGAATCCGCCGTTCGAGCAAGGACGCCACCAGTTCGTAGACCGTGGATTTCGGGCTGCCGATGCCACTGGCAATTTCATTCGGACGCAGGGGCTGGCCGATCTCCTTGAGGAAATCGAGGATATCGAACGCCCGGTCCAGACCGCGAGCCCGGCGCTTGATGGTGTCTTCGGTCATGTCAGTGTTTCCCAATCAAAGTGCCGGGAGTTTACCCAGAGTGCCGTGTCGACCGTTAGGCCGCCTTCGCGGGCAAGCCTCGCTCCTACAGACGATGAACTCCTGTAGGAGCGAGGCTTGCCCGCGAAGAATTCACCGCAAATCTCAGGCCTTTTTCTTGTACGCGATGCAGTCGATCTCGACTTTGCAATCGACCATCATGTTCGCCTGCACGCAGGCCCGGGCCGGTGCGTGTTCGGGTTTGAAGTACTCGGAGAAGACCTTGTTGAAACTGGTGAAATCCCGCGGATCCTCCAGCCACACCCCGGCGCGCACCACATCTTCGAGGCCATAACCGGCCTCTTCGAGAATCGCGATCAGGTTCTTCATGGTCTGGTGAGTCTGCTCGACGATGCCGCCAACAATGATCTCGCCATCCAACGCCGGCACCTGGCCAGAAACGTGCAGCCAGCCGTCGGCTTCAACGGCGCGGGCGAAAGGACGAGGCGTACCGCCAGCGGCGCTGCTGCCGGTGCCGTAACGAGTAATGCTCATGAGTGTTTCTCCTGATTGAAAAGCTAAAAGTTAAAACCGCGTGTTTTTGAGGAACTCAGCCAGACGCGGTGATTGCGGGCGTTCGAACAGCTCCTTGGGAGGCCCCTGCTCTTCGATACGCCCCTGATTCATGAATACGATCTTGTCCGAGACCTCGAAAGCGAAGCGCATTTCGTGGGTCACCAACAGCATGGTCATGCCATCCTCGGCCAGGCCCTTGATCACGCTCAGCACTTCGCCCACCAGTTCCGGGTCGAGGGCCGAGGTGACTTCGTCGAACAGCATCAGGCTCGGGTTCATTGCAATCGCCCGGGCAATCGCCACGCGCTGCTGCTGACCGCCCGACAACTGCCCCGGATAGTGATCGCGGCGCTCCAGCAAACCGACCCGCTCGAGCCATTTTTCGGCGAGCGCGACAGCCTCGTCCTTGTGCAGCTTTTTGACCTTGAGCAAACCCAAGGTGACGTTCTGCAGCGCGGTCAGGTGCGGGAACAGGTTGAACTGCTGGAACGCCATGCCGGTCATGGCGCGATGGCGGGCGATGACTTTTTCCGGGTGGCGTATGCGCTTGCCGTTGACCTCGTCATAGCCGATGGATTCGCCATCGAGCATGATCTGTCCGCCCTGGAATTCTTCGAGCATGTTCACGCAACGCAGCAGCGTGGTCTTGCCCGAGCCGCTGGAGCCGATCAGCGTGACCACGTTGCCGCGCTGCATGGTCAGGTCGACGCCCTTGAGCACTTCGAGCTGGCCATATTTTTTGTGCAGCCCGCGAATGTCCAGCAGGGGCTGCTCATTTGGAACGTTCGAAACTTGAGGTTGAGTCATGGCAAGGCCACCCGCTTTTCAATGTGCCGGCCGAGTAATTCGATGGCGTAGTTGATGACGAAAAACAGAAATCCGGCGAACAGGTAAAACTCCAGCGTCATGAAGGTCCGGGCGATGATCTGCTGGGTGCTGAGCAGCAACTCGGCCACGCCGATCACCGACAGCAGCGTCGAGGCCTTGACGATCTCGGTTGACGAATTGACCCAGGTCGGCAGGATCTGCCGTAGCGCCTGCGGCAACAGCACGTAACCGAGGGCTTGATAAAACGTCAGGCCAATCGCCTTGCTCGCTTCCATCTGCCCGCTCGGCAACGCTTGCAGCGCGCCGCGCACAATCTCGGCGACGTGGGAACCGCAGAACAGCGTCAACCCCAAGGCTCCGGCCTGGAATGCACTGATCTGCCAGCCCAATGCGGGCGCCATGTAGAAGCAAGCGAGTACCAACACAAACACCGGTGTGCCGCGAATAATGTCCACGTAAAAACGGAACGGCGCACGCATCCAGAACTTGCCGTAAGTCAGCACCAGACCGGCGACAATGCCGACCATCGTGCCCAGCAAAATCGCCAGCGCCGAGACCTGCACACTGGTCAGGAAGCCTTGCCACAACACTTCGCGGGCAACCCATAACTCATGCAACCAACTGGGTGATTCGTACATGAGGGCCTCCTATCGGCGGATCGCCAGACGCTGCTCGAGGTAACGCAGCATCATGGCAATGAGGTAACAGGCCGCAACATAGAGCGCTGTGGTCACCAGCCAGGTTTCAATCACCCGGTAGCTCTCGACATTGATCTTGCGCGCGTAATAGGTCAGCTCGGGCACGGCAATCGCCGCCGCCAGCGAGGTGTCCTTGAACAGCGAAATGAAGTTGTTCGACAAGGCCGGCAGCACGTTGCGCAACATCACCGGCACAGTGACGTAGGCCTTGACCTGCCACTCGCCCAGGCCGATGGCCAACCCGGCTTCGCGCTGGCCCTTGGGAATGCTCAACAACCCGCCCCGGAACACTTCGGTCAGGTACGCCCCGGCATACAGCGACAGGGTGATGATGAACGACGGGATCTTGTCCAGACGGATCCCCAGGCTCGGCAACGCGAAGTAGATCAACAGAATCAACACCAGAATCGGCGTATTACGGATCACCGTCACATACACCGACGCCATCACCCGCAATGCGCGGTGCTTTGAGAGCAAAGCAAACGCCATCATCAGGCCGATCACGCAACCGATGGCGATCGACACCAGCGCCAGCTCCAGGCCCAGGCCGAGCCCCGCCAGCAAGGTGTCGAAATCGCGCCACACGGCGGCAAAGTTCAACTGATAGTTCATGGTCAGCAGTACCTTGAACGGGGCGCGTTATGGGCGCCCCACTCTCACGGGGTCATTTGAATTCGACGGGAAAACCGATGGCCGGGGTAGGCAGATCCACACCGAACCACTGTTTGAAGGACGCCGCATACGTCGGGAATTCAACGCCGGTCATGGCTTCATGCAACGTGGTGTTGACGAAGTTCAGCCAGTCCTGATCGCCGCGTTTAACTGCGCACGCGTACGTTTGCGGGCTCCAGGCGTAGGTCGGGCTGCGATAGCGACCGGGGTTCTGCACCATCAGGTACTTGACCGAAGACTGGTCGGTGGCAGCGGCGTCGGCACGGCCGGAGTTCACGGCCTGGTACATCAAATCCACGCTGTCGTACTGATCGACCTTGGCTTTGGGCAGCGCCTGGTGCACCAGTTCTTCGGCGTAAACGTTCTGCAGCACCGCCACGGTCACGCTGTCATTGGCCGCCTTGAGGTCTTCGATTTCCTTGTACTTGCTGTTGGCCGGCAACAGCAGGCCGACACCTTCGCGGTAGTACGGCAGCGTGAACGCCACTTGCTGCGCACGGCTGGCGGTCACGGTAATGAACTGGCAACTCATGTCGACCTTGTCGGTCAGCAGGTTGGGAATCCGCGCATCGGACGACTGCACCACGAACTCGACCTTGCTCGGATCGTTGAACAACCCTTTGGCGACCATTCGCGCGATATCGATATCGAACCCCTGCAACTTGCCGTCCGCGCCCTGGAAATGCCACGGCGCATTGGTACTGCCCGTGCCCACGATCAGTTTCCCACGGGCCAGCACGCTATCGAGTTTGCTGTCCGCCGCCTGGGCAACGCCCATGGCAGCAGCCGAAGCTGCAAAAAGAAAAACACACGCTTTAAACAAGGAAGGTCGGCGATGCATGGCAAGCACTCCAGGATGATGTGTATTCCGCTATACCGGAACCGAGTATGTAACAACGGAATAGACAGCAGAAAGTGTGCCACAGGTTGTGGGGCCATTTCTCGGAAAATTACAAATCGAGTGAAATCAACGGGATGCGCTGCAACAGGAAAAAACGGTAGCGCTCGTGCAAACGACTGGGCGCTACCGTTCGCCACAACGGGCGGGTAAAAGCATCTCAACTGGGCGAAGGCTGACCCGATCGGGTGCGCCGCCTTGCCTGCGCCCGGCTCACACCTACATCTCAACCCGGAACAAACCGCTTAACCCCCCTTTGTTATAGAGCAAGCCATCGAGCAGTTCGATTGCATACCCGGCCCTGGACTCCTTGCCGATGAGTGTCCGCAGCACGGCCGGATCCACTCGAAAGCTCAGAAAACCATCCGCGGTCGTGCGAATCTGCTGCCACGCCAACAGGTACTCGATGCCTGGGCCACAAGGTGGAGGAACGTCAGGACCGCACGGGATGCCGCCAGTCGTGGAGTAAATCCTCAGCCCCAGAAACATTCCTCGGTGCAGACCGCGAATCGGGGGAATACGGAAAGTGGCGCCATTCGGAACATCTGCAAGTTTGAGGACGCCGTCCCGCGCCTCGACAATCTCGACATCCGGCAGGTGATCGATGTCCAGTTCGCCAGTGGCCACCACGAAGGAGAAGGCGTGGGAGCTCGATTGCGTGCCATCCGGGTGGCTGACGGTATAACTGACGTCAACTGTGCCCCCCGAGTGCATTAACACGGCGGCGTCGGGAATAGCGACCTGTTGCAATCCAGAGGAAACAACGGGATGAGGTTCGGCCTCATATTTCCCTTTATCGCTAAACCACGTGATGTACACGCAATCGCCTGGCGCCAGCACAGGATCAGAGATATGCGTGGTCACCCTGCCGGGGCGGTAGTCGACCAGTACCGGAAGAAACACTCGCACGACTTCGTACGCGGAAAACCACACCGTCGGTGCCGTGAGTAAAGAGAGGGAGTATCGTGATTGCCTATCGAAAAAACCGCTGTCCACTGCTGTCGAGATCATGCCGGCCACCCTTCCATATCCAGAGATGAATTCATCAAACTGGCTGAAAAACTGTCGGCACGGCCTGGAATCCAACAATCAACCGAGTGCAATCAAGCCCCCGGGGCGACACCCTTGTCTACTGTCAATACTGACAGGAGGCGATGTCTGCGTACGGGCATCCTCGCTGGCACTGAGCGGCGAGGCCCTGTTCAATAACGGTGTGGAGAATGCATCACGTATACTCGATACCCGAAAATGGCCTTCAACCCGAGCTCATCAAGTTGATCGAATTGGCAAGAGACCAAAACCGACTCGCTGCGACCTTCTTTGCACTGGATTGAACGTTTAAGGAAACTGCTGTCCAAAAGCCATTATCGACAGAGCATTCGCTGCAATTGATTGTCATCAATCAAGCGCCGAACCGAATTGGACAAGCTCCGATCCGGCTGCTTTCATTTATATCTCAGTAGGCAGTCAAGCGCTGCTGGCCTTGAGCCAGAGCCTTGTCACATTCCCAGGAGGGGTCAATGTCTTTCAACGTCATGATGGTTTTCGGTACGCGTCCGGAGGCTATCAAGATGGCGCCACTCGCCAGGGTGTTGCGTCAATGGCCCGGGGTCAAACTGAACATCTGCTCCACTGGCCAGCACCGTGAAATGCTCAAGCAAGTACTCGACTCCTTCGAACTGACGGTCGACGAAGACCTGCAAGTCATGACCCAGGGCCAGACCCTCAACGGGTTATCACAACAACTGCTGATCAACCTCGATCAGGCATACGAGCGGACAAAACCCGACATCGTGCTGGTTCACGGTGATACCACCACCAGCTTCATCGCCGCCCTCGCCGCCTTCAATCGCCAACTGCCCATCGGCCATGTCGAAGCCGGCTTACGCACCGGCAATTTGCGTGCGCCGTGGCCGGAAGAAGCCAACCGGCGCTTGACGGGCGTCATCGCCGACCTGCATTTCACACCGACCACCAAGGGCGAAAACAACCTGCTGCGTGAAGGCGTGCCCAAAGCCAACATTGAAGTCACCGGCAATACGGTGATCGATGCACTGCTATGGATGCGCACCCATCAACAGGAAATCAACTGGCACCCTGCCGCCGATTCGTCTCTGGCGGTGCTTGAAGACCATCGACGCATGGTGCTGATCACCGGCCACCGCCGGGAGAATTTTGGCGATGGTTTTCGCAACATCTGCCAGGCGCTCGCCGACCTCGCCGTGCGCTACCCGCAGGTGCAATTCGTCTACCCGGTGCACCTGAATCCGCAGGTGCAAAAAGCGGTGTATGGCGTGCTGTCGGACAAGCCGAACATTTATCTCGTGCCGCCGCAGGACTACCAGCATTTTGTCTGGCTGATGGGCCGTGCGCATTTCATCCTCACCGATTCGGGCGGCATTCAGGAAGAAGCACCTGCTATCGGCAAGCCACTGCTGGTGCTGCGCGATGTCACCGAACGTCCCTCCGTGCTCGAAGGCGGAACCGTTTTGCTGGTGGGCACCGACACCGACCGCATCGTCAAGGAAGCCAGTCGGTTGCTGGATGACGAGGCTCACTTCGAACGCATGAGCCGCATTCACAGCCCCTATGGCGACGGCCACGCCAGCGAACGCATCGGCACTCGATTGTTCGAGTGGCTGAGCGTGCGCTCGGCGGCGGTCAAAGCACGATGAGTTTCGGTTTTGTCGATTTTTTTGCCTACGTTCTGTTCGGTCTCAAATACCTCGCGATCACCCTGGCGTTTTTGATGTTCCTCCTCGGGCTCGATGACCTGTTCATCGACCTCGTGTACTGGGGCCGCAAGCTGGTCCGGCGCTGGCGGATCTACGAAAAATTCAAGCGCGCGGATGAAGAGCGCCTGTACGCCATCGCCGAAAAACCCCTGGCAATCATGGTTCCGGCGTGGAACGAAGTCGGTGTGGTCGGTGAAATGGCGCGCCTGGCGGCGTCGACCATCGATTACGAGAACTATCAGATTTTCGTCGGTACGTACCCCAACGATGCCGAGACGCAGGCCGACGTCGATGCGGTCTGCCAGCACTACCCCAACGTGCACAAAGTGGTCTGCGCCCGCCCCGGCCCCACCAGTAAGGCCGACTGCCTGAACAACATCATCGACGCGATCCTGCGCTTTGAAAGCGAGGCGAAAATCCAGTTTTCCGGGTTCATTCTGCACGATGCCGAAGACGTGATTTCGCCGATGGAATTGCGCCTCTTCAACTACCTGCTGCCGGCCAAGGACCTGATCCAGATTCCGGTCTACCCCTATGCGCCGGAGTGGCGAGGCTTCACCGCCGGGCATTACGTCGACGAGTTCGCCGAGAACCATGGCAAGGATGTAATCGTCCGCGAAGCCATGACCGGCCAGGTGCCCAGCGCCGGGGTCGGCACCTGCTTCAGCCGTAAAGCCATCAGCGCCCTGCTCGAAGACGGTGACGGCATCGCCTTCGACGTGCAGAGCCTGACCGAAGACTACGACATCGGTTTCCGCCTCAAGCAAAAAGGCATGAAGTGCATCTTTGCCCGTTACTCGGTGACCGACCCGAAACTGGCGCTCGAACAGCCTTGGGCGTTCGGCATGGACCGCGTGTTTTCCCAGGTCATCTGCGTTCGCGAGCATTTCCCCCGGGACTTTCAGCATGCCATCCGCCAGAAATCGCGCTGGATTGTCGGCATCGTCTTTCAAGGCACCAAGAACCTCGGCTGGAGCCCCACGGGCGTGCTCAACTATTTCCTCTGGCGCGACCGTCGCGGCATGATCGCTTACCTGCTGAGTTTCCTGGTGAACCTGTTATGCATCGTGCTGCTGGCGATGTGGCTGATGACGGTGATAGCACCGACCGCCTGGCGCTATCCGTCGATCCTGTCCAACAGCCCGGTGCTCGCTGCGCTCTTGTGGCTCAACGGTTTGATGCTGATCAATCGACTGTTCCAGCGTGGCTGGTTCGTCACCCGTTACTACGGGCTCGTCGAAGGCCTGTTGTCGGCACCGCGCATGATATGGAGCAACTTCATCAACTTCTTCGCCAACGTGCGGGCGCTGCGCCAGGTCATGGAAATGGGTGATTCGCGCCGCGTGGCGTGGGACAAGACCACTCACGAATTCCCGGCCCTGACCAAAGCCCAGCGCACGCCGCTGGGTCATCGCCTGGTGGAAAAAGGCCTGCTCACCGAAGAGCAACTGGAAGCGGCGATCACCAACCCGATACGCCGGCGTCTGGGCCACGAACTGCTGCTGCGTGAACACATCGACAGCACACAACTGGTAGAAACCCTCGCCGAGCAGCTGGATCTCGAATGGGCGCCACTGAACCCGTTCAAACTCGACAAGCGCCTGATCGACGCCGTGCCGCGCAAGATCGCCTCCCACTACGGCGTGCTGCCGGTGGCCGAGGAAGGCAACACCCTGGTGCTGGCCTCCGAAGGACCGGTGAGCCAGGTCTCCCTCGGTGCCATCAGCCGTCAATTGAAACGCCCGGTACGCTGCCGTCTTGCGCCTCAGGGCCGGGTCACGCTGGGTATCCGCTACTGGTACGCCAGCCCTCGCCAGAATAAGGAAGTGCACCACATGCTCGAAGTGCTTGAGCGTCATCAGGACGATGAAGCCTTGCTCGAACGCGTCAGCCATCACCAGGTGCTGCTGGGCAATCTGCTGCAAGTGCGCGGCATGGTCCCGCCGAGCCTGTTCAATCAGGCTTTGATCGACTTCGATGCCGAGCACATGTCCTTGGGTGAACACCTCATCTCGCGCGGCATGATCACGCAGGAAGTGCTCGAACAGGCCCTGGCCGACCAAGCCAGTGAACAGCAAGCGGCCTTCCGCATTGTCCGGGAGGTCGCATGAAGCCTGATCGTCATGCCCTCCTCATCGGCAGTCTGTTGCTGAGCCTGGCGACCAGCTCATGGGTACAGGCTGAACCGCTGACCGAGTTCGAACAATTTCGCAGTTTCCCCTACATGGATCGCAGCTACCGCGAAGCGAAAAAGGGCAACTGGGCCGAAGTCGAACGGCTGATGCGCCACCTGCTGGTCAAGGTGCCGAAAAACGATGAAGCCCGCGCCCTGCTGGTGGAAGCGCTGGCCAAGCAACGACGGTACAAGGATGCCGTGCAGGCGCTGCCGGACAACCCGGACAACAACGACGCCCTGCTCAACCTGCGCCTGACCTGGATCGAACAGGACCCTCCGGGCAGCGAGCAAGTAGAACAATGGATCGCCAACAGCAACCTCAGTCAGCGGGTACGCCTGTGGCAGGCCTATAGCTTGAGCCTCGCGAAGTTTGGTGGCGCCGGCAGGGCTCACGACTGGCTGGCACAACTGACGCCCAAGGGTGACGACAACATCCTGCAACTGGCCCGCTCCAATTGGTCCGAGCAATTGCGCGACTGGAACGGCACCATCGAGCAACTGGCGCCACTGGCCGCCAGCGATCAACTGGACGCCGAAGGCTGGCAGCGACTGGCCAATGCCTATGTGCAGCGGCTCGACGAACAGCCTTTGCAGCAATTGCTGCAGCAAGCCCCGTCACCCGAAGCCGCGCGCAAGGCACGCCTTGCGATGATCGATCGGGCGATCGCCATGGGCCAAGTGCAACTGGCTCAACGCTGGATTCAATCATTGCCCGCCAGCGACCTGGCGGATCCGGCGCAACGCCAGCGCCTGTGGGAACTGGCTCGACAAAGCGGCGATGTACCGACCGTGCAACGCTTGAGTGGCGAATTGCAGCGCCCGTGCCTGGAGACGGCCGAATGGTTGTCCGGTCGCGATCCGCAAGCCGCACGCACGCAGCTGCGTGGCTGCCAGCCGAACGATGACCCGCAAAAATGGTTGATTCTGGCCCAGCGCCTGCAAGACACCGAGCTGCTGCAAGGCACGCGCCTGCCCGAACCCTGGGACAGTCGCCGCCAGGCACGGCTGCTGGACATCTGGCAGGACCAGGGCGAGAGCGACAAGGTCATGGCCTGGCTCGCCGGCCAGCCACAGACGGCTGACGTGGTCAAACGCCGGGCCGAACTGGTGCAAGCCCTGGGTCGAAATTCAGAAGCCGCGACACTCTGGGAGCGACACTACCAGCAGACCGGCAACCTCGGCTCGCTCAATCAGGCAACGTATCTGGCGCTGAATGCCGGCCAGCGCGAACACGCGCAACAGTGGCTCGAAAACGCCTATGACCGTCATGGCGGCAAGTTGCCCGTTGCCCTGCTGCAACGGCTGGCGGGGCTCTATGCCTCGTCGACGCCGACCCCGGCGCAGCAGAAACGCATGGTGTCGCTGCTCAATCGCGTCGATCCCGCCACACGCGGCCAACTGCTGGCGCAACTGGCCGAGAAAGGTCAGTGCGACGCGGTACGACAAGCCATTGGCGAGCACCCGCAGGTCGCAGGCGACTATCGAGCCCTGGGCCGTTGCGCCATGCCGGATCGGCCGGGTGAAGCCGTCGTCTACTACCAGACCGCGGAAAAACTCGGCGACCGTGGCAGTCGTCTGCCACTGGCGTATGCGCTGGAAGCGTCCGGTGATTCGGCGGGTGCCCTGGCCATCTGGCGCAGCCTGCCGGAGGCTGAGTTGAGCGATAACGCCAAGCTGACGGCCAGCCGCAGCGCCCTCACCGCAGGCGACACGCAGCTCGCAGAACGTTACTGGCAACACAGTCGCGCACGTGGGGCCAATGAATGGGCGCTGGGCGCGGCGATTGCCGACGCGCGCGGCGATCATCTCGAAGCATTGCAACGTCAGCGTTCAGCCTTGCAGCAGGCGCCGGATGCCGGGAATTTCTACGCAGCGTCGGTCACCGCGCAAAAGGCCGGCGAACTGGAACAAAGCACCGCGTGGCTCGCCGAAGCCGTGCGTCGCGAACCGGACAACCCGCGCTATCGCGCCGATTACGGCATGCGTCTGGCGGGGGCCGACACCCGGGAACAGCGCGCCCACGCCATCCCTTATCTGCAAAGCGCCACCCGTGATTTTCCGGAAGACTATCGCCTCGGCGAAACCCTGGCGCTGCGTTATGACGAAGTGAAGGACAGCGCGGCGGCACGCAAGGAATTGCGCCGGGTCATTGACCTGGAACAGCACCCGGTAGCCGCCGACGATGAAGACGGCAGCATGGAAGCCAGGCGTTATCGCCAGCGCCGTGCTCACGAAACCCTGTCCCGTCGCGACAGCCGCACGCTGGCCAGCACCTGGTCACCGGCCGGCGTCTCGACCAACGACAGCTTCCGCCCCAACGGCACCCTGCGCGACAGCTCACGACGCGCCACCTCACAGAACGTACAAGTGGCGATCTGGGACCATGCGCTCGGTGAAGAGCCGAGCCGCGCCGGCAGCACGTTATCGGTTTATGGCCGCGTACTGCTTGGTGGTCAGGGTCGATCGAGTTACGGCGAATCCCTCGGCACCGGCGTGGGTCTGCGCTACAAGCCCTGGGGCACGGCGAACATCAACTTCTACGGCGAGCTCTACAAACAGAGTTCGTTCGATGACAACGACAATCAGCGCCTGAGCCTGGGCCAATTGCTGATTCCTGAAAAACTCGCCGACCAGTTCAACGATCACCGCCAGGACGGTCACACCAGCACTGATTACCTGTTGCGCGCCACGGCCTCGTTTCTTGATCAGGGACGGTTCCGCAACGACTGGCGCATTGATGAAAACGATTGGGAGGAACGTTTCCTCTACCTCGACGCCGCGTGGTGGACCAAGGCCGGTGATCACCAATGGCTGTCGCGCTTCCAGCAAGGTCACACCTGGAAGTTGCCGTTCAACGGCGCGCAAACCGTCATGCCGTACGGCTTTCTCGAGTTCGCCAGCCAGGACCCGAACAATGACTGGCGCCAGGACCTGCGCACCGGTATCGGCCTGCGCTGGCAATGGTGGTTCGACGACGACATCTACAACGCTTACCGCGCGCACCTGACGGTTCGTACCGAGTATCAGCAATCCCTGAGCGGCAACCTGTATGAAGGCGGCAACGGTGTGTTGCTGGGTGTGGAGTTGAATTTCTGATGACGCGTTTTCTCCTGGTTCTTTGCCTGTTGTTGAGCAGCACAATGGCCCGCGCCGATGAGCGGATTTTTTACCAACCCCTGAACGTCGACGCCAGTCTGAGCCAGGCGCAATGGCAACGGATCTGGCAGGACACCGCTCAACACGGCGTGCAGACTGTCATCGTGCAATGGACGGCGTACGGTGATTCAAACTTCGGTGGCGTCGATGGCTGGCTCGCCAACAGTTTGAAACTGGCCCACGAGCAAGGCCTGAAACTGGTACTGGGCCTGAATATGGACCCGGCCTATTACCAGCGTATCGATGAGCTGGACAGCGCCGGGCTCGCGGCTTATTGGCAAGTGCAACTCGGGCAGTCGCTGGCCCAGCAACAGCGGCTGCGCCAGGACTGGAAGTTGCCGGTCAGCGGTTGGTACCTGCCGATGGAGCTCGATGACTTTCACTTCCTGGCGGTCGAGCGACGGCAAACCCTGCAGCGCCAACTCAAGGATTTCGTCGGCAAACTGGACGCACCGCTGCACATCAGCGCCTTCACGGCCGGCAAACTTGCGCCACAGGTCAATGGGCAGTGGCTCGATGGGCTGACGAGCGTGGGCGTTCAAGTGTGGTGGCAGGACGGCGCGGGCACCGGGCGTTTACCGCCACTGGTGCGCAACGGCTACGCCAGCGCGCTGCCCTGCCCGGTCGGCATCGTGCGCGAAGCGTTCCGGCAAGTCAGCGCCGAAGGCCAACCGTTCCGCGCAGAGCCGGCCGCCCCGGACGCCTCCTCGGCAGGTTGCCATCCGACGGCGGTGTTTTCCCTGCGTTATCGACCGTGGGGCAAGGTGATTCTCGACAACCAGCGCAAGCAACAGGTCGGCGATGTACAAAACCATTGAAGATGAAGTCCTGAAAAAAGCCGCGCCGGCGGCACTCAAGGCTGAATTCATCCAGCATGAATTCGAGCGGCTGCATAAATTCTGCCTGCTGATTTATGTCGCCAGCATCGTTATCTGGGTGCTCTTCGATCTGATTGTCAGCTTCATCGGTGGCCAGGGTTTTACCTGGCTGTCGATGCTGTTTCTCGGGGTTTTCACGATCCTGGCGATTGTGCTGCTGTTCACCCGCAAGGCTCGGCATTTCCACGTATTGAACCTGATGTTCGTCTTCGCCATGACCTTGGGCATTCGCCTGGTGATCGAAGGCTTGCCCGCCGATTTCCAGCCTGCCTGGCTGGTACTGGCCGCTGCGAGCACGCTGTACAGCGCGTCGGTTTTGCCGCTGAGTCGTTGGTCCTTCTACGGCGCGCAAATCATCACCTGGCTGCTGCTCAACCCGTTCTACGACACCCACTTTCACGTGCTTGAGCTGCGGGGAATGATGACGGTCTGCTACGCCGGTTTTCTTTGTGCGATGACCGTCTACTGCTTCCTGAAATTACGCGAGGCCAAACTCTACAATTTCATCATGTCCCGCCTGCTGCTGGATCAGGCCTACATCGACACGCTGACCGAGATCCCCAACCGTCGCTCGTTCATGGCACGCGCCGACAAACAGTTGCAAGCCGCGCCACGGGAATCCGACCATTACCTGGCAATGATCGATATCGACAACTTCAAGAAGGTCAACGACGTGTTCGGCCACGACATTGGCGACGAGGTGCTCAAGCGCGTTGCCGCGGACATCAAAGCGGTGATGGCCGACTTTGAATACGCGCGACTGGGTGGTGAAGAGTTTGCGATTTACCTCGCCGGTGTGCGCCGTGAAGACGTCGCCGCCCTGGCCGGCGATCTGTGCAGGGTGGTCCGCGAACGAACCACCCTGCACCCGGTGACCATCAGCATTGGCCTGGCGCGGGTCGCGGAGAGCGACACGCTGAATCAGGCGCTGGTGAAAGCGGATGAGGCGTTGTATGAGTCAAAACATTCGGGGAAGGATCGGTATACGTTTCATCAGTGATGAGCGTATTCGCGAGCAAGCTCGCCTGGATAACGCGGTGTACCTGGATAAATAACGATTTCAAAGGAATCGACAATGGCCGTTGACCAACCCGCCCCCGCCTTGAAGGAAATCTTCAACGCCGAGCGCCTCAAGCACATCGCTACCGAGATGACCGCGGTCTACCCCGACTTCAACGCCAAAGCCTTCCTCAAACTGGCCAACGAGGGACTGGCCGAGCTGTCGATCATGCAGCGCATGGCCCGGGTCAGCGAATCTCTGCACGCGGTATTGCCGCTGGGTTTTGATGAGTCGCTGGAGGTATTGCGCGCCCTCGCCCCGCGCCTGAACAGCGGCTTCGTCAGCATCTCGCTGCCGCATTACGTCGCGACTTACGGCGCCCATGCTTTCGAACCGTCCATGGCTGCGCTCAAATACTTCACTACATTCGGCTCTGCTGAATTCGCGATCCGCTATTTCCTGCGCAGTGACCTCAAGCGCGCGTTGGCCGTGATGCACGATTGGTCACTGGATGAAAACGAACATGTCCGGCGCCTGGCCAGCGAAGGCTGTCGCCCGCGCCTGCCGTGGTCATTTCGCCTGGAGCAGATTCAGGCCGACCCGAGCCTCGCCGCCGCGATCCTCGACAACCTCAAGGCGGACGCCAGCCTTTATGTGCGCAAGTCGGTGGCCAACCACCTCAACGACATCACCAAGGACCATCCCGAGTGGGTGCTGGACCTGATCGAAGGCTGGTCGCTGGAGAACAGGCACACCGCGTGGATCGCCAGACATGCGCTACGCAGCCTGATCAAACAGGGCAACCAGCGGGCGCTGGCGATTATTGGCGCGGGCGGCAAGCCCGAGGTCGAAATCATTGATGTGAACGTTGAACCGGCGGTGATTGGCCTGGGGGAGAAAGTCACGTTGTCCTTCAGCGTTAAATCCACGGTCGAGGACAGTCAGCGCCTGGTGATCGACTACGCCATCGATTACGTCAAAGCCAATGGCAGCACGTCGGCGAAGGTGTTCAAGCTCAAGACATTGACGCTGCCCGGCCATGCGACCGCCCTCCTCAGCCGTGGTCAGCACATCAAGGAACTCACCACGCGCAAGCACTACGCCGGCCGACACGCGGTGCACGTCCTGGTGAACGGCGAACGCCTCGCCAGCACGGCCTTCGAAATCCTCCCCTAAACACGCGATCAACTGTAGGAGCGAGGCTTGCCCGCGAAGGCGGTTTTGAAATTGATGCAAGATTCAAGGGCCTCTTCGCGGGCAAGTCGGATCGCCGCACCGCTGCTCCTACAAGGGATCGGGGCCTCGCAGTAGATCCTGTTCTCGCTCACACAACTCCACCACGTAATCCCACAACACCCGCAACCGCACGGACTTGTGCAGCTCGCGACGAGTGCTGATCCAGTAGCTGCGCTGGATGCTTTCATCCGGCAACAGCGGCACCAGCTGCGGGTCGGCACTGGCCATGTAGCACGGCAGCACCGCAATCCCCAACCCCGAGCGCGCCGCCTGTTGCTGGGCGATCACGCTGGTGCTGTGGAACACCACCTGCGGATTGCGGCAGAAGCTGTTGAGGAACATCAATTCCTGACTGAACAGCAAGTCGTCGACATAGCCGATCCACGCATGGCGCCCGAGGTCTTCGCGGCTGCGCAACGGTGGCGCCCTGTCGAGGTAAGCCTGGCTGGCATACAGCGCCAGGCGATAGTCGGTGAGTTTGCGCGTGACCAGCATGTCGGCTGCGGGGCGTTCGAGGTGGATGCTGATCTCCGCTTCGCGGTTGAGGATGCTGACAAATCGCGGCACCGCCACCAGCTCCACTTCCAGCCCCGGATAGCGCTCGAACAAACCGTTCATGCGACTGGCGAGGAACATGATGCCCAGGCCTTCGGTCACCCCAACGCGAATCTTGCCCAGCGGCGCCGTCGATTGGGTGATCTCTTCCTGGGCCAGCAAGGCGACGTTTTCCATCGCTTCAGCGTGCTTGAGCAGCGCTTCACCCGCCGGCGTCAATTCATAACCCTGGGCGTGCTGGACGAACAGCGCCGTGCCGAGGCTTTTTTCGATGGCCTCGATGTGCCGGGCCACGGTGGCGTGGGTGGTGTTCAAACGGCGGGCAGCAGTGAGCAAACGCCCGCTGCGCTGCAATTCGAGAAAAAACCGCAGGTCATTCCAATCGAACATGAACCGTCCTTAGGGATACGCTGTTTAAAAACGCACAGCGGCTGCGCAAAAACTAACATTCTTTTGACGAAAGCTAACAACTAGGATGATCGACAACAAGAACAACAATACGAGGTCAGGGATGCAGACTTCCCTTGATGAATACGATTACATCGTGGTCGGGGCCGGGCCGGCAGGATGTTTGCTGGCCAATCGATTGTCGGCCAACCCGCAACACCGGGTGCTGCTGCTCGAAGCCGGCGGTCGCGATAACTACGCATGGATTCACATCCCCGTGGGTTACCTGTTCTGCATCGGCAACCCGCGCACCGACTGGTGCTTCAAGACCGAAGCGCAAGCAGGCCTGCAAGGTCGCGCCCTGAGTTACCCGCGCGGCAAGGTGCTCGGCGGCTGTTCCTCAATCAACGGCATGATCTACATGCGCGGCCAGGCCGGCGACTACGACGGTTGGGCAGCCGATGGCAATCCCGGCTGGCGTTGGGACGATGTGCTGCCGCTGTTCAAGAAGAGCGAAAATCATTTTGCCGGCGACTCGCAATTTCACGGCGCCGCCGGGGAATGGCGGATCGAGCGCCAGAGACTGTCCTGGCCGATTCTCGACGCCTTCCGCAGCGCGGCCGAACAAAGCGGCATCGCCAGCATCGATGACTTCAATCAGGGCGACAACGAAGGCTGCGGCTACTTTCAGGTCAACCAGAAGGCCGGGATTCGCTGGAACGCGGCCAAGGCATTTCTCAAACCGGTCCGCCATCGTCCCAATCTCACCGTGCTGACCGACGTTGAAGTCGACCGCGTGCTCCTGGAAAACGGCCGCGCGGCGGCGGTCAGTACGCGTTGGCAGGGTCAGGCGAAAACCTTCAAGGCGCGCAAGGAAATCGTCCTTTGCGCGGGTGCCGTCGGTTCGCCGAGCATCCTGCAACGCTCCGGCATCGGCCCTCGCCCGCTCCTGGAAAAACTGGGCATCGGTGTGGCCCATGAGCTGCCCGGTGTGGGCAGCAACTTGCAGGATCACCTGCAACTGCGGCTGATCTACAAACTGCAAAACGCGCGTACCCTGAACCAGATCGCCGGCAGTGTGTGGGGCAAGATCGGCATGGGGCTGCGTTATCTGTATGACCGCAGTGGCCCGCTGTCCATGGCGCCGAGTCAGCTCGGTGCGTTTGCCCGCTCCGGGCCGGAGCAGACTTCGGCGAATCTCGAATACCACGTGCAGCCGCTGTCGCTGGAGCGTTTCGGCGAGCCGTTGCATGCCTTCCCGGCCTTCACGGCGTCGGTCTGCGATCTGCGTCCGCAAAGCCGTGGGCGAATCGACATTCGCTCGGCCAACCCGCAGGACGCGCCGCTGATTCAACCCAATTACCTGAGCCATCCGGAAGATTTGCGCGTCGCTGCCGATGCCATCCGCCTGACCCGACGCATCGTTTCCGCGCCCGCCCTGCAAGCGTTCAAACCGGTGGAATACCTGCCCGGCGACAGTTTGCAGAGCGAAGAACAACTGCACGAAGCCGCCGCGCGAATCGGTACGACGATTTTCCATCCGGTCGGCACCTGCCGCATGGGCAACGACGGGGACGCGGTGGTCGATGCCGAATTGAAAGTCCACGGCATTCCCGGCCTGCGTATCGCCGACGCCTCGATCATGCCGCGCATCACCTCGGGCAACACCTGTTCGCCGACGCTGATGATTGCCGAAAAGACCGCACAACTCATCCTCAACCCCGCCACAAGGAGCCTGACTTCACCGATGGAACTGGTGAGCAATGCCTGACCTCCAAACACAAAACTTGTAGGTAGGGCACAAGAAATATGAACGACAAAGATCAACTGTAGGAGCCGGCTTGCTGGCGATAGCGGCGGATCAATCAACATCGATGTCACCCGATGCACGGACAGTAGCGGCACCCGCCCACAAAGCATGTGCCGACAGTGGAACAACAAAAACAATCACTGTGAGGGATACCGATATGTCAGAACACGTTCAATCTCTGGACATCACGCGCAGCACCGATGCCAGCCGTGACACCCGCAAAGTCATCTTCGCTTCGTCACTGGGAACGGTGTTCGAGTGGTACGACTTTTTCCTCTACGGCGCCCTCGCGGCGGTGATCAGCAAACAGTTTTTCGCCGGGGTCAACGATACCACCGCGTTCATTTTTGCACTGATGGCGTTCGCCGCCGGCTTTATCGTGCGGCCCTTCGGTGCGCTGGTGTTCGGGCGGCTGGGGGACATGATCGGGCGCAAATACACCTTCCTCGCCACCATCGTCCTCATGGGCGTCGCGACGTTTTGCGTCGGGTTGCTGCCGACTTACGCGAGCATCGGCATCGCCGCGCCGATCATCCTCGTGGTGCTGCGCATGCTTCAGGGCCTGGCCCTGGGCGGTGAGTACGGCGGCGCTGCGACCTATGTCGCCGAACACGCGCCCATCGGCAAACGCGGATTCCACACCAGCTGGATTCAGTCCACCGCGACCCTCGGCCTGCTGCTGTCGTTGCTCGTGGTGCTGGGTTGCCGCTACTTCACCGGTGACCAGTTTGAAGTCTGGGGCTGGCGGATTCCGTTTCTGTTTTCCATCGTGCTGCTGGGCATCTCGACCTGGATTCGCCTGAGCCTGCACGAATCGCCCGCGTTCGTGAAAATGAAAGAGGAAGGCAAGCTCTGCAAATCGCCACTGCGTGACTCCTTCGGCAAATGGGAAAACCTCAAGGTCGTGCTGATCGCGTTGTTCAGCATCAACGCCGGGCAAGCGGTGACGTTTTACGCGGCGCAGTTCTACGTGCTGTTCTTCCTCACCCAGTTCCTGAAAATGGACCCGGCCCTGGCCAACAGCCTGCTGATCGTCAGCGTGATCATCGGCGCGCCGTTCTTCATTTTCTTCGGTTGGCTGTCGGACAAGGTCGGGCGCAAACCGGTGCTGATGATCGGCCTGTTGCTGGCCACCGCGCTGTACTTCCCGATCTTCAAGACCCTGGCTCATTACGCCAACCCGGCGATCGACCAGGCCAGCCGTCAGGCACCGATTACCGTACTGGCCGACCCGGCGACCTGCACCTTCCAGTTTGATCCGGTGGGCAAGGCGAAATTTGACAGCCCGTGTGACAAGGTCAAAACCTTCCTGGTGAAACAGGGCCTGCCCTACAGCAGCGAAGCGGCCCCGGCCGGCAGCGGCGTGCAGGTCAGCGTCGGTGACGTAAGGCTTGAAGGCTTTGACGAAGCGGCTCTGCGAGGTGCGGTGACCCTGGCCGGGTATCCGTCAAAAGCCGACGTCCAGTTGATCAACAAACCGATGATCGTGGCGCTGATCGTCGCGCTGATCATCATCTCGGCCATGTGCTACGGGCCGCTGGCGGCGTTGATGGTCGAGCTGTTTCCGACGCGCATTCGCTATACCTCGATGTCCCTGCCGTATCACATTGGCAACGGGTGGTTTGGTGGGTTCTTGCCGACGGTGTCGTTTGCGTTGGTGGTGTACACCGGGGACATCTTTTATGGGCTTTGGTACCCGGTGGTGATTACTGCGGTGAGCCTGGTGGTGGGGATGATCTGTTTGCGTGAGACCAAGAACGTGGATCTGGATACTAACTGAGGGTTGGTTGGTGTTTGGGCGGTTGGGGGCATGTCCGTTATTTCGGTGATGGCTGCTGGCGGTTTCGCCCTTACGGCGAGTCACTTGGAAAAGCCCCAAGTAACCAAGGGCTCTTGCCCCTTTCGTTCGGTGCCTCGCCTAGGCTCGGCATGCCCTCGCTCCGGTCCTGCTCCGTGGGCCCGCCGCGATCGGCCATCCTTGGCCGTGCGCGGCTAACCCGGCATCCATGCCGGGTTGCCCACTGCGCAGAACCTCCACTCGGCCTCTCG
>NZ_JAHBDD010000053.1:0-26981 GCF_019956155.1 Pseudomonas sp. BF-RE-22
CTGAAGAGCCAGGTCGGCTTTCAGGCCGCCTCGGCGGCTGTGGCGGTAGTCGCCCCCTCGAGAGGCCGAGTGGAGGTTCTGCGCAGTGGGCAACCCGGCATGGATGCCGGGTTAGCCGCCCCCGGCCATGGATGGCCGATGGCGGCGGGCCCACGGAGCAGGACCGGAGCGAGGGTATGCCGAGCCTAGGCGAGGCACCGAACGAAAGGGGCAAAAGCGCTTTGGTTACTTTCGCGCTTTTCGAAAGTGACTCGCTGTAAAAGCGAAACCGTCAGTGGCCGTTACCGCAAAAACGGATATGCCCCCAACCCAACCCAACCCAACCCAACCCCACATCAAGCCATCAAAGCTCGAACCGCAGCTCCGGCCAGATCGGCGAAGTACCGCGTTTTTGCGACTCCAGAATAGCCCGGCACAACGAACACAGCCGCTGGTCCTGGAACACCCGGCGATCAACGCTCGACCAGCGCGGCTGCGCGGGCAGCAGACTTCCGCACAAGGTGCGATCGGCCGAGCCGCCCAGCTCCAGCTGACGGGTCACCAGATGTACCCGCACTTCCTGGCAGGCGAACAGATCCAGCTGTTCGTCAGGCTCGATCAGTTGATAGGCAAAAAGTGACCAGGCGGGACGCGGCATCGGGGGCTCCAAATCGGGGGCGCCACCTTAGCCGAAACACCGCCGCTAGAAAAGCGTCAAAGCAGCGGTTTCAGTGTCGGCCAGACATTTTCCAGCAACTTGTCCTGAGCGCCCGCAGCCGGGTGCAGGCCGTCTGACTGCATCAGCTCAGGATGCCCGCCCACGCCCTCGAGGAAAAACGGCACCAGCGGGATTTTTTTCTCGGCGGCGACGTTGCTGAAAGCCTCAGCGAAGACCTTGTTGTAGCGCGCACCGTAGTTGGGTGGCAATTGCATGCCGAGTAGCAGCACTTTGGCACCACTGGCCTTGGAGCTGTTGATCATCGCTGCAAGGTTTTGTTGCAATTGTGTTGGCAGCATTCCACGCAGCCCGTCATTGCCACCCAACTCGAGGATCACCAACTCCGGTTTATGCTCTGCAAGCAGCGCAGGCAGGCGCGCCCGGCCTCCGGCGCTGGTGTCGCCGCTGATGGACGCATTGACCACCTTATCGTCGAAACCTTCGCGCTTGAGCCGTTGCTCAAGCAGCGACACCCACCCCTCGCGGGTATCCAGTCCGAAACCGGCGCTGATACTATCGCCAACGATCAGGACAGTACCCGCCGCTGCGTTCTGGGCCATGCACATCAAGGCCAGGCCAGCACTCAAAAACCACACTCGCATCGGATTCTCCATGGGCGCAAGCATTCTCACCGCGAAGAACCTCAGCAAAGTGGTTCCCAGCGCGGAAGGTGATCTGACTATCCTGCACGAACTCAGCCTGGAACTGAACAAGGGCGACAGCCTGGCCATCGTCGGCGCGTCCGGCTCGGGGAAATCCACCCTCCTCGGCCTGCTCGCCGGCCTCGACTTGCCGAGCAGCGGTGAAGTCACCCTCGCAGGCCAGGGCCTGAGTAATCTTGATGAAGACCAACGCGCACGCATTCGCGCCGAACACGTCGGTTTTGTCTTTCAATCATTCCAATTGCTCGACAGCCTCAACGCCCTGGAAAACGTCATGTTGCCGCTGGAGCTCGATGGCCGCAAAGACGCCCGTCAGCGCGCCACTGAATTGCTGCAACGGGTCGGTTTGGGCCAGCGCCTGACCCACTCGCCCCGCCAGCTCTCCGGTGGCGAGCAGCAGCGTGTAGCGATTGCCCGTGCGTTTGCCGCCGAACCCGGCGTGCTGTTCGCCGACGAACCCACCGGCAACCTCGACAGCCACACCGGCGAGCGCATCAGCGATCTGTTGTTCGAACTGAACAAGGAACGCGGCACGACCCTGGTGCTGGTGACCCACGATGAACGCCTGGCACATCGTTGCCGGCGCCTGATCCGCCTTGAAGCCGGCCTGCTGGTCGCCCCTCTGGAGCCTTAATGGCACGCCTGCCGCTGTTGCGCCTGTTCAGTCTCGCCATCCGCCAACTGCTGCGCGACGCCCGCGCCGGTGAGTTGCGGGTGTTGTTCTTCGCTTTGCTGGTGGCGGTGGCGGCGAGTACCGCCATCGGTTACTTCGGCGCCCGCCTGAATGGCGCCATGATGCTGCGCGCCACCGAATTTCTCGGCGCCGACCTGCTGCTCGAAGGCAGTTCGCCGGCGCGCCCCGAACAGATCAAAAGCGGCACGGATCTGGGCCTCGAACATGCGCAGGTGGTGGAGTTCTCCAGCGTAATCGCCACCGACAATGGCATTCAGCTGTCCAGCATCAAAGCCGCCGACGACATCTACCCACTGCGCGGCGAGCTGAAAAGTGCCGCCGCGCCCTTCGCCGCGGAAGAATCCGGAGGCGGACCGAAACCCGGCGAAGCCTGGGTTGAAGCGCGACTGCTGACCGCGCTGGATTTGAAGATCGGCGACAGCATCGACGTCGGCATGCGCACCCTGAAACTGGCACGCGTGCTGACCTATGAACCGGATCGTGCCGGCAACTTCTACAGCCTGACGCCACGGGTGCTGATCAACCTCAGCGATCTCACGGCGACCGGCGTGGTGCAGCCCGGCAGCCGCGTCAGCTACCGCGAACTCTGGCGCGGCAAGGCCGAAGCGCTGGAAACCTACCGTCAATTGATCAAACCCGGTCTCGCCGCCAATCAACGCATTCAAGACGCCCGCGATGGCAACCGGCAGATCGGCGGCGCACTGGGCAAAGCCGAGCGCTACTTGAACATGGCGAGTCTGGTCGCGGTGCTGTTGTCCGGCGTCGCGGTGGCGCTGTCGGCGACGCGTTTCGCCACCCGCCGCTTCGATGCCAGTGCACTGTTGCGTTGCCTCGGGCTGTCCCGTCGGGAAACCATGGTGCTGTTCAGTTTGCAGCTGACGGTTCTCGGACTGCTGGCCAGCATCAGCGGCGCCTTGCTCGGCTGGCTGGCGCAACTCGGGTTGTTCGCGCTGCTGCATGATTTGTTGCCGACCGATGTTCCACCGGGCGGCCTGCTTCCGGCCATCGCCGGGATCGGCACCGGACTGGTGGCGCTGGCCGGTTTTGCCTTGCCGCCACTGGCTGCGTTGGGTCGGGTCCCACCTCTGCGCGTATTGCGTCGCGACATGCTGCCGATTCCTTCCAGCACCTGGATGGTCTACGGAGCTGCACTGGGCGCTCTCGGGCTGATCATGTGGCGCCTGAGCCTGGATTTGGTACTGACCTTCGCCCTGCTCGGCGGCGGCGTGATCGCGGCGCTGGTGTTGGGCGGCTTGCTGTTGCTGCTACTGAAGAGCCTGCGCCGAATGCTCGCGCGCGCTTCGTTGCCGTGGCGTCTCGGCCTGGGTCAACTGCTGCGTCATCCACTGGCGGCAGCCGGCCAATCGCTGGCCTTCGGTCTGATCCTGCTGTCCATGGCGCTGATCGCTTTGCTGCGCGGCGAACTGCTGGACACCTGGCAAAACCAGTTGCCGAAAAACGCGCCGAATTACTTCGCGCTGAACATCCTGCCGGCGGAAAAACAGGCATTCACCGATCGCCTGATCGAACTGTCGGCACAATCGGCGCCGTTGTACCCGGTGGTGCCGGGGCGATTGATCAGCATCAATGGCGAACCGGTGCAGGACATCGTCAGCAAGGACTCGGCCGGTGATCGGGCGATTCAGCGCGACCTCAGCCTGACCTGGGCGGCAGACCTGCCGGCTGGAAACAAACTCACCGCCGGCAACTGGTGGGGCGATCAGGCGCCGGACGACGTTCCCGGTGTGTCGGTGGAAGGCAAAGTCGCCGAGAGCCTGAAGCTCAAGCTCGGCGATCACATGGTCTTCACCGTCGGCGGGGTCAATCGCGAAGCGAAGGTCACCAGCCTGCGGGAGATCAACTGGGACAACTTCCAGCCGAACTTCTTCATGATTTTCCAGCCCGGCACATTGAAGGATCTGCCAGCGACCTACCTGACCAGTTTCTATCTGGCGGCGGGCCACGACCAGCAGATCGTCGACCTGTCCCGCGCCTTCCCGGCGGTGACCATTCTGCAAGTCGAAGCCTTGCTGGCGCAGCTGCGCAGCATCCTCGCCCAGGTCACCCTGGCGGTGGAATACGTGCTGTTGTTTGTGTTGGCGGCGGGGATGGCGGTGTTGTTCTCGGGCCTGCAAGCCACGCTGGATGAACGCATTCGCCAAGGCGCATTGTTGCGGGCACTGGGAGCCGAGCGCCGGTTGTTGGTCAAGGCCCGACGGATCGAGTTCGGCCTGCTTGGCGCGGTCAGCGGATTGCTGGCAGCGCTGGGCTCGGAGTTGGTGAGCCTGGTGCTGTACCGTTACGCCTTCGACTTGCCATGGCACCCGCATCCGTGGCTGCTGGTGTTGCCACTGATCGGCGCCGTGCTGATCGGCGGTGCCGGCGTGTTTGGCACCCGGCGTGCCTTGAACGCCAGCCCCCTGACAGTCTTGCGCGAGGGTTGATAGACTCAACCCTTCTCAACCACAAGAAGTTGCCATGAGCCGTTATCGCCCTCCCCGCACCGCTGGCACCGCGCTGATCACCCCTGAAGGTGAAGCGCGGATGCGGGCCGAGTTCCATGAGCTCTGGCATGTGCGCCGACCGCAGGTCACGCAATCGGTCAGCGAGGCCGCGGCGCAGGGTGATCGCTCCGAGAACGCCGAATACACCTACGGCAAAAAGATGCTGCGCGAAATCGACAGTCGCGTGCGCTTTCTCACCAAGCGCCTGGAAGCGCTCAAGGTGGTCAGCGAAAAGCCCAGCGATCCGAACAAAGTCTACTTCGGGGCCTGGGTCACCATCGAAGACGAGGACGGCAAAGAGTCGCGCTACCGCATCGTCGGGCCGGATGAACTGGACTTGAAACTGGGCCTGATCAGCATCGACTCACCGCTGGCACGCGCCCTGATCGGCAAGGCACTGGACGCCGAAGTTCGGGTCCAGACGCCTACCGGCGAACAGTGCGTGTATATCGTGGCGATTGATTACCCATAAGCCTTAACGGCGGGTGATCAGCCCTTGCCGGGCGACGCGGGTCAGTTGCCTGATCATCTCTGGCGCGTCTTCAAGGGCGGGCGACTGAATCACCGCAAGGTCGAAACTGTCGCTGGCAAAACGCGCCAGTGACTCACCGTCTTCGACAAACTGGATCAGGAAAGCTGCGGGCCCACCGGTGCGACGTGGCCAACCATCGAGGTAACGCAGGAGCGTCGGCTGATGTTTGCCGCCAAGCAGGATTTTTGGATTGCGCTGGGTCAGATGTGCCGTGATCGGCGCGGGGCGTACAACGGGGTTTAGTGCATTCATCGTGTCGTGTCTCTGCCTCAAAAGTCTGCATGGCAGGTGAGAGGCAACACCGAACCAGCGCTTTAGCGGTATTTCGAAGCCTGTTTCAAGCTTCTATCGGCAACTGAATGAGTCACCTGGCGCCCCGCAAGTAGCTGTTTAAATCGGCGCATGGGCAGCATCCTAGAGAAGCTGACCGGACAGTGTCAAGAATGACGCACAACAAAAAAGGCCCGCGCAATGCGGGCCTTTTCGTTGAGCCAGAGCGATCAACCAGCGATGGCGCGATCAACCGACAGCTTGCCGGCGCCTTCGAACAGCACCGCGATGCTGCCACCCAGCAGGGCCAGGGCGAATTCATAACCGTTGTTGGCCATGAACAGACCGTTGCTGATATGCACGCTGAAGATGGCGACCAGCGACAGGAACGTCAGGCCAAGTGCCGCAGGGCGGACCAGCAAGCCGATGATCAAGGCCAGACCGGCGAAGAACTCGGTACCACCGGCCAACGTGGCCATCAGGTAACCCGGTGCCAGGCCGATGCTTTCCATGTACTGCGCGGTGCCCGCCAGACCGTAGCCGCCGAAAGCGCCGAAGAGTTTCTGCGAGCCGTGGGCCGCGAAGATGATGCCGACGAAGATCCGCAGGACAGTCAGGCCGTAGCCAGCGCGGGTAAACAGTACCTTGTTGATCAGTGAGCTCATGCTGTGTCATCCATTGTGTGTTTGTGTGTTGGTTGGCCGCTATATTAATCAATAAATTAAATGCTAAAAGCGCAAATTTTTCGCCATAACAATCAGTTTATTCGATCACTTCCTTAAGGCTACTTTCTGCCCCTGGGGCTCCAACGACTCCCGCTCCCGATCGAACGCCAAGTAATACTTGTTCACGCTATTAACATAGCTGACAGGTCCCATTCCCACCTGCTCCATGGCGATGCGCTCGACCTGGAAGAACCATTGATTGGGATTCAAGCCTCGCCGACGCGCCTCGGCGCGCATGCCCTGAACCCGCTCCGGCCCGATGTTGTAAGCCGCCAGCACGAACGCCATGCGCTCACGCTCGTTGAGTTTGGGGCTGGCAAAAAACTTGCGGCGGATCATCGCCAGGTATTTGGCCCCGGCCTGCACATTGGCATCGAGGTCCTGAATGTTGTTGACCCCTACCCGCTGGGCCGCGGACGGAGTGATCTGCATCAGGCCAGTGGGGCCACCGCCGCTTCGTGCGCGGGGTTGCAACGCGGACTCCTTGAAGGCCAATGCCGCCAGATTCAACCAATCCATGCCTTGGGCATCGGCGTGTTTCTGCAATACCGGTCTGAGTTTTTCCAGGCGCTGGCGATCAGTCTTGGCCAGTGGGTAATGCACTTGATAGAGGCGTCGATAGATGCGCAGGAACGCCGCGTCCTGATCCGAAGGCTTTTTGTACCCGATCAGGAAGCGATCGATGCTCGCCCGCAGCATCGAGGCATCGCGGCGTACGAACCAGAATTCTTCCCCCGGCTCGCTGATCAGCACCTGCCGATCGAAACGCAACTTGGGCAGGATCTTGCCCCAGCGTTCGGCAATCGGCTGCTCGACGATGGTCAGGTGAAAAATCCCGCCCTGAACCATTTCCAGCACGTCTTCGACCGCCAGGCTCGGATCGACCCACTCGATCTTCACCGGTGCCAGTTTGTGCAAGGCAAGCTTTTGATTGATCTGACTGATCGCCTCCCCGGCGGCGCTGCCGGTGGGTAGCGCCAGGGTTTTACCGGACAGTTGTTCGAGGCGGGTGTAGCGTTTCTCGCCCTTGATTCCGACCAGGACCAGAGGAATGTCGCTGGCAATCGGTTCGCTGGTGCTGACGGCGTAGCCCGGTTGCAGATCGAGTAACTCGCCCGGTGCAACCAGATCCCCCTCCCCGCGCTGCAACGCGCCGAGCAGTTGATCCTTGGCTTTGGGAATGATCTTGAGCGTCACTTCCTGACCGTCACGGGCATGGCCATTGAGGTATTGCTCGAAGGCACGCAAGCGATGGTATTCGACGCCGATGGCCTGGCCCTGGACTTCGCCGGAGCTGTTGCGGCTCTGGTTGACCAGCACCTTCAGCACACGGCTGCTGCGGATTTCCTGCAGGTCACGCACCTGGGCCGCCGGCACGGCTTGCAGCGGGCCGGCCAGCCGCGCAACCGCCGGCATCGGCAGCAGCAACGAACCACACAGCAGTAACAAAATCGAGGGACGTGTCATCCACTCTCCGGAAAGAATACTGGGCCAATTTCAAAAAAATGTTTGAAATCGAACGACAGAAACAGAGCGCCTTGAGCGCTGGCAAAGTGCGAAAGACTGGCACAGTGATGGCATGCTGACCACCCCAGCTTGTCTCGCGGCATCAAAAGACAGCTTTAACTCGTTGTAGTTCTTGGCTTTTCTTATAAATCTACAGCTCTGATATGCTTTCCGGCCTTTGGTCCGAGGTAGCACCATGCAACTCATCGATATCGGCGTCAACCTGACCAACCCCAGTTTTGCCGACAAACACCAGGCTGTACTCGACCGCGCCTATGCCGCCGGAGTCTGCCAATTGGTGCTCACCGGCACCAATGTCGAAGGCAGCGAACAGGCGCTGGAGCTGTGCCGGCAATTGGATGAAACGGCGCAACGGTTGTTCGCCACCGCCGGCATTCACCCTCACGCAGCCAGCGACTGGAACGCCGACAGCGCCCAGCGCCTGCGCAGTTTGCTCAAAGAGCCGAACGTAGTGGCGGTGGGTGAATGCGGGCTGGATTTCAATCGCGATTTCTCGCCGCGTCCGCAACAGGAAAAAGTCCTCGAAGAACACTTGGCGATGGCGGTCGATCTGCAACTGCCGGTGTTTCTCCACGAACGTGATGCCAGTCAGCGCTTGCTGGAAATCCTGCGCGATTACCGCGACCAATTGCCGGCCGCCGTGGTGCATTGCTTCACCGGGGAAAAGAAGGCGCTGTTCAGCTACCTCGACCTGGACTTGCACATCGGCATCACCGGCTGGATCTGCGACGAGCGCCGGGGCACGCATTTGCATCCGTTGGTGAAAGAAATCAAACGCGGGCGGTTGATGCTGGAGAGCGATGCGCCGTATCTGCTGCCGCGCAGTTTGCGGCCAAAGCCGAAAAATGGTCGCAACGAACCGGCGTACCTGACCGAAGTGTTGCGGGAAGTGGCGTTGCATCGCGGGGAAAGCGAGGAAGAGCTGGCGGCCCACAGCACCGCGTGTGCACGGGCCTTTTACGGACTGCCAGTGATCGACTGAAACGCAATCAACTGTAGGAGCGAGCCCGCTCGCGATGGACTAATGAACACCGTGTTTATCCAATAAACACGCGTTATCGTTGGCGACCATCGCGAGCAGGCTCGCTCCTACAGAGGGGTGACACTCAGTGGCTGCTGCGCATCATTTCCTTCGGCACATACTTGCCGATCTCGAACTTGCCGATCGCCGCGCGGTGCACTTCATCCGGGCCATCGGCCAGGCGCAGCGTGCGCTGCATCGCATACATGTAGGCCAGCGGGAAGTCGTTGGAAACCCCTGCGCCGCCATGGATCTGGATCGCCCGGTCGATGACGCGCAACGCCACATTCGGTGCCACCACCTTGATCTGCGCGATTTCGCTCTTCGCCACTTTGTTGCCGACGGTGTCCATCATGTACGCCGCTTTCAAAGTCAGTAGGCGTGCCATGTCGATTTCCATCCGCGAGTCGGCGATTTTGTCGATGTTACCGCCCAGGCGCGCCAGGGGCTTGCCGAATGCGGTGCGATTCACCGAGCGTTTGCACATCAGTTCCAGCGCACGCTCAGCCATGCCGATCGAACGCATGCAGTGGTGAATCCGACCCGGGCCAAGGCGACCCTGAGCGATTTCGAAGCCGCGTCCTTCACCCAACAGGACGTTTTCGTACGGCACCCGGACGTTTTCGAACAGCACTTCGGCGTGACCGTGAGGCGCGTCGTCGTAACCGAACACCGGCAGCGGACGAACGATCTTCACGCCCGGTGCATCCACCGGCACCAGAATCATCGAGTGCTGGGCGTGGCGTGGCGCATCAGGATTGCTCAGGCCCATGAAGATCAGAATCTTGCAGCGTGGATCGCAGGCACCCGAGGTCCACCACTTCTTGCCGTTGATCACCCACTCGTCACCGTCACGCACGGCGCGGGCGGCCATGTTGGTGGCGTCGGACGAAGCCACGTCCGGTTCGGTCATGGCGAACGCCGAGCGGATCTCGCCGCGTAGCAGCGGTTCGAGCCAGCGTTGCTTCTGTTCTTCGTTGGCGTAGCGCACCAGCACTTCCATGTTGCCGGTGTCGGGCGCCGAGCAGTTGAATGGCTCAGGCCCCAGCAGCGAACGGCCCATGATCTCTGCCAATGGCGCGTATTCGAGGTTGGTCAGGCCGGCACCGAGTTCGGACTCAGGCAGAAACAAATTCCACAGGCCTTCAGCCTTGGCCTTGAGTTTCAGTTCTTCCATGATCGCAGTCGGCTGCCAGCGGTCGCCCTCGGCAACCTGGCGCTCGAACACGGCTTCGGCGGGATAAACGTAGGTGTCCATGAACGCGGTCACGCGCTCACGCAGTTCTTGCACCTTGGGCGAATAAGCGAAATCCATGAGCAGCTACCTTCTGGGGGGAGGTTGTTTAGGTCATGCAATCGATGCTAGAACAGCTACGAAAATTTACCTAGCCTATTCTCGGCGTGTATTAACATTCATCACCGATATATGATCGGCTGATTGAGAACCAACAATAAGAGTGCAGCGCAATGAATCTGAGCAAGGTCGACCTCAACCTTTTCATCGTCTTCGACGCGATCTACACCGAAGCCAACCTGACCCGCGCCGGACAGATTGTCGGCATTACTCAACCGGCTGTTTCGAACGCTCTGGCCCGCCTGCGCGAGACGTTCAACGATCCTTTGTTCGTGCGTACGGCCCAAGGCATGGTGCCAACGCCGATGGCGCAAAACATCATCGGCCCGGTGCGCAACGCCCTCTCGCTGCTGCGGGTGTCGGTGCAGGAAAGCCGCATCTTCAACCCGTTGCAGGCGGTCAAGACGTACCGCATCAGCATGACCGACCTCACCGAAGCGGTGATCCTGCCGCCACTGTTCCAGCGCCTGCGCCGCCTGGCGCCAACGGTGATCATCGAAAGCTTTCTGTCCAAGCGCCGCGAAACCACCAAGGAACTGGCGGCCGGGCGACTCGACTTTGCGGTGGACGCGCCGCTCAACACCGACCCGCAAGTGCGTCACGTCAAGTTGATGGAAGACCGTTACGTGTGCGCCATGCGCAAGGGCCATCCGCTGGCGACCAAGGAGAAATTCACCCTCGATGACTATCTGTCACTGACGCACATCCATATTTCCAGCCGCCGCAGCGGTCTGGGCCATGTCGACCTGGCGCTGGGCAAGATGGGCATCCAGCGCAAAATTGCCCTGCGCTCCCAGCATTACTTGATGGCGTCGCAGGTGTTGCAGCAGACCGACATGGTCATGACCGTGCCGGAGCGCTTCGCCCGCCGCCATGATTTGTACTCGGTGAACCTGCCGGTCAACGATGTGCCGCCGGTGGAAACTCACCTTTACTGGCATGAAAGCACCGACCAGGACCCGGCCAACCGCTGGATGCGCGAGCAGATGATCGAGTTGTGCCAGCAGGTGACGGCGCATGAGAAGAAGCTCGATAAGGTGTAGGGCATTACACCGGGTTATCGTTCTTCGCGAGCAAGCTTCGCTCCTACAGGATTTACACAGTACCTGTAGGAGCGAGCGGTGCGGCGATCCGACTTGCCCGCGAAGAGGCCCGCAATGACGACGAAAAAACCCGCCCCTTGACGTAAACGTCAACCTGCCATTAGCTTAGCGCCATGACCTTTTTTTGAGCGCTTCCATGAGCAGCCAGACCTATAGCATTTCCGACCTCGCCCGCGAGCTCGACATCACCACGCGGGCCATTCGCTTCTATGAAGAGCAAGGCTTGCTCAGCCCCGAGCGACGCGGCCAGGAGCGCATCTATTCGCCCCGTGACAAGGTCAGCCTGAAACTGATCCTGCGGGGCAAGCGCATTGGCTTCTCACTCGCCGAATGCCGCGAGCTGATCGAACTCTACGACCCCACCGGCGGCAATCAGAAACAGCTGCAAACCATGCTGAGCAAAATCGCCGAGCGCCGCGAACAGTTGGAGCAGCAGATGCTCGACATCGAGCAGATGAAGCTGGAACTGGACACCGCACAGGAGCGCTGCACTCAGGCGCTGGAACAAACGATGAAAAGCCAGCCGGTGGTTCAATAGGTCAACACATTCCCCTGTAGGAGCGAGCCTGCTCGCGATGAGGGCGTGACATTCAATTTGGATGTTGACTGATCGTCCGGCATCGCGAGCAGGCTCACTCCTACAGGGTTCCATGAACATTCAGACAGACAGCACAGGTCGATTCCCATGTCCCTTCCTTCCCACGTACGCCTGGTCGAAGTCGGCCCCCGCGACGGTCTGCAAAACGAAGCTAAACCGATCAGCGTTGCCGAAAAGGTGCAACTGGTCGATGCACTCACAGCCGCGGGCCTCGGCTATATAGAAGTCGGCAGTTTCGTTTCGCCCAAATGGGTGCCGCAGATGGCCGGATCCGCCGAAGTCTTCGCGCAAATCCAGCGCAAACCGGGCGTGACCTATGGTGCCCTCGCCCCCAACCTGCGCGGCTTCGAAGATGCGATCGCCGCCGGGGTCAAGGAAGTCGCAGTGTTCGCCGCAGCGTCCGAAGCGTTTTCTCAGCGCAACATCAATTGCTCGATCAGTGAAAGCCTGGAGCGTTTTGCGCCGATCATGGAAGCCGCCAGGCAGCACGGCGTTACCGTGCGCGGTTACGTGTCCTGTGTGCTTGGCTGTCCTTATGAAGGTCACGTCAAACCCGAGCAAGTTGCCCTGGTCGCCCGCGAGCTCTATGCCATGGGCTGCTACGAAGTCTCGCTGGGGGACACCATCGGCACTGGCACGGCGGGCGCGACGCGCAAGATGTTCGAAGTGGTTTCGGCCGACGTGCCTCGGGAGAAACTTGCCGGGCACTTCCACGACACCTACGGCCAGGCCATGGCCAACATCTATGCCAGCCTGCTCGAAGGGATCTCGGTGTTTGACAGCTCCATCGCCGGCCTCGGCGGCTGCCCCTACGCCAAAGGCGCCAGCGGTAACGTCGCCACCGAAGACGTGGTTTACCTGCTCAATGGCCTCGGCATCGAAACAGGTATCGACCTGGACGCCTTGATTCTCGCCGGTCAGCAGATTTGCACGGTGCTGGGGCGCCCAACCGGTTCCCGCGTGGCCAAGGCTCGCAGCGCGCAGTAAGTGCGCTGATGTGTCCAGGTGTTACCGCTGCGTCTGGAACGTGGGGGATAAGCGAGTAACACGGAAACAAATTGTAGGGGTTTACCTGAGCGAAAAATCCTACAAAAATTCAAGTCATTGATTTTAAAGGATTTTTAAAAGTTGGCACGGCTTCTGCTATCTCTATGGCATAACAAGAATAAAAAGCAGCAAACCAATAAAAATAAGACGTAACGACTCTGACATAACAAGAACAACACGGCAGAGACGCAGCTAACAGATTTTTTTGGAGAAGGTGTGCTTTTCAGGGTGCTTTTCGGAGTAACCCGCAACCGGGCAGAGAACAATAAAACTACCTTCAGGTAGCTCCCGAACTGGTTGGATCGCTTAGCGAAAAAGTAGATCAGCGCTCAAAAAAATACGTTTGCTCTTGATCCCGGATGGGGATCGACAAAAACAGCGGTAAAGGGTCACGGTTGCCAAAAACAAAAACAGACCGCCCCTCAATAATAAAAAAAGAGCATGCGCAACGAAAAATTAAAGGGGAGCTTCGGCTCCCCTTTGTGCTTTCTGCGATTCAGGTTTTCCCCATCGCCCCTGTGGGAGCCAGCCTGCTGGCTCCCACAAGGGGAAATTTGTCACGCCTTGTTGATGCGCAATTCCTCGATGCTGATCTCGCGCATCCGGAATTTCTGGATCTTGCCGGTCACCGTCATCGGAAACTCCTCCACAAACTTGAAGTAGCGCGGTGTCTTGAAGTGCGCGATGCGCTCCTTGCACCAGGTTTGCAGTTCTTGTTCGGTGGCACTGTGACCGGGGTGGAATTTGATCCAGGCGACGATCTCTTCGCCATAACGCGAACACGGGATGCCGATCACTTGCACGTCCGCCACGGCCGGGTGAGTGAAGAAGAATTCTTCCAGTTCCCGCGGGTAAATATTCTCACCGCCACGGATGATCATGTCCTTGTTGCGTCCGGCAATGCACACGTAGCCTTCATCATTCATGCTCGCCAGATCACCGGTGTGCATCCAGCCGGCCTGATCGATGGCTTCGGCGGTGCCTTGCGGGTTGTTCCAATAGCCGAGCATCACGCTGTAGCCACGGGTGCAGAGTTCGCCGATGGTGCCACGCGGTACCAGGTTGCCCGCCTCGTCGATGATTTTGCTTTCAAGCTGCGGCTGGGTGCGACCGACCGTGGTGACGCGCAATTCCAGTTCGTCTGAAGGACCGGTCTGCAACGACACCGGACTTGTTTCCGTCATGCCGTAGGCAATCTGCACTTCGTTCATGTGCATTTCGCTGATCACCCGACGCATCACTTCGATCGGACAGGTCGCGCCGGCCATGATCCCGGTACGCAGGCTCGACAGATCGAATTGCGCACGTTGCGGCTGATCGAGCATGGCGATGAACATGGTCGGCACGCCATACAGTGCGGTGGCCTTTTCTTCGGCGACGGTGGTCAGGGTCAGCAGCGGATCGAAGGCATCGTTGGGGTAAATCATGGTGCTGCCGTGGGTGATGCAGCCGAGGTTGCCCATGACCATGCCGAAGCAGTGATACAGCGGCACCGGGATCACCAGCCGATCATTGGCGGTCAGGCCAAGGCTTTCGCCCACCATGTAACCGTTGTTGAGAATGTTGTAGTGGCTGAGGGTCGCGCCCTTCGGAAAACCGGTGGTGCCGGAGGTGTACTGGATGTTCACGGCCTGGTCGAAATGCAGGCTGTCGCCCCGCTCGCGTAACTGCTCGCTGGATACACCCGCTGCGAGATCGCTCAGTTGCGACCACGGCAGAAAACCTGATGGCGGCTGCGCATCCAGGCTGATCACGCCGCGCAAATCCGGCAGACGCTCGCTCTGCAACTGGCCGATGGATTGTTCTGCCAGCTCGGGCACCAGGCCTTGCAACATGCCGTGGTAGTTGGAGGTCTTGAACGCGCCCGCGCAGACCAGCCACTGGCAGCCTGACTGCTTCAACACGTATTCGAGTTCCGAGCTGCGATACGCCGGGTTGATGTTGACCAGGATCACGCCGATCTTCGCGCTGGCGAACTGGCTGATGCACCACTGCGCACAATTCGGCGCCCAGATGCCGAGGCGATCACCGGTCTGCAACCCCAGCGCGAGCAGCGCCCGGGCATGAAGGTCCACGGCGTCGGACAGTTGCTGCCAGGTGTAGCGCAACTGTTGATGGCGCACGACCAGCGCCTCGCCCGTCGGATACTGCGCGACGGTGTTATCAAATGCCTGACCGATGGTCATCGCCAGCAAGGCTTTGTCCTGAGAACCACGGGTATAGCTGCGCTGCGGGCTTGCACTGGGTTGATCCATGACGACCCCTATTGTCTTTATTAATGGGCTACCAACGGATACCTGCAGGAGCGATGCTTGCTCGCGAAGAGGCCTCTACATTCAACATTTATGTCGACTGGTCTGACGCTTTCGCGAGCAAGCATCGCTCCTACAAGTTGGGTCCGCTTTCTATCTTGAACTGGCTCTACTCTCGCTCAAGTTGACGTTAACGTAAAGGGTGATTGACAGCCATTCGTCACAGGCTTACGTTAACGTAAAGGTGAGAGCCAAATCACGACCCTCCCCGCCCTACAAAAAAGCCAAAAGGTGACCCATGAGCTATCCATCCCTGAACTTTGCCCTCGGTGAAACCATCGACATGCTGCGCGATCAGGTCCAGTCCTTCGTCGCCAAAGAGATCGCCCCGCGCGCCGCTCAGATCGACATCGACAACCTGTTCCCCGCCGACCTGTGGCGCAAGTTCGGCGACATGGGCCTGCTCGGCATTACCGTCCCGGAAGAATACGGCGGTGCTGGCCTGGGTTACCTGGCGCACGTGGTGGCCATGGAAGAAATCAGCCGCGGTTCGGCGTCGGTCGCCCTGTCCTACGGCGCGCACTCCAACCTCTGCGTGAACCAGATCAACCGCAACGGCAATCACGAACAGAAAAGCAAATACCTGCCGAAGCTGATCAGCGGCGAGCACATCGGCGCCCTGGCCATGAGTGAACCGAACGCCGGTTCCGACGTGGTCTCGATGAAATTGCGCGCCGACAAACGTGGTGATCACTACGTGCTCAACGGCAGCAAAACCTGGATCACCAACGGTCCCGACGCCAACACCTACGTGATCTACGCCAAGACCGACCTGGAAAAAGGCCCGCACGGCATCACCGCGTTCATCGTCGAGCGCGACTGGAAAGGCTTCAGCCGCAGCAACAAGTTCGACAAGCTCGGCATGCGCGGCTCCAACACTTGCGAGCTGTTCTTCGATGACGTCGAAGTGCCGGAGGAAAACATCCTCGGCGTGCTCAACGGCGGCGTGAAAGTGCTGATGAGCGGCCTCGACTACGAGCGTGTCGTTCTGTCCGGCGGCCCGACCGGGATCATGCAGGCCTGCATGGACCTGATCGTTCCGTACATCCACGACCGCAAGCAGTTCGGCCAAAGCATCGGCGAATTCCAGCTGATCCAGGGCAAAGTCGCCGACATGTACACCCAACTCAACGCCAGCCGCGCCTACCTTTATGCGGTGGCCCAGGCCTGTGAACGCGGCGAAACCACGCGCAAGGACGCTGCCGGCGTGATCCTCTACAGCGCCGAGCGCGCCACGCAAATGGCCCTCGACGCAATCCAGATTCTCGGCGGCAACGGTTACATCAACGAATTCCCGGCCGGTCGTCTGCTGCGTGACGCCAAGCTGTACGAAATCGGCGCCGGCACCAGTGAGATCCGTCGCATGCTGATCGGTCGCGAACTGTTCAACGAAACCCGCTAAACGGAGCTGTCCATGGCTATCCTGCATACCCAGCTCAACCCCCGTTCGGCGGAGTTTGCCGCGAACAGCGCGGCGATGCTCACCCAGGTCGACGCCTTGCACACTCTGCTCGCGCAAGTGCAGCAAGGTGGCGGTCCGAAAGCGCAAGAACGCCACACTTCGCGAGGCAAATTGCTGCCCCGCGAGCGGATCAATCGCCTGCTCGATCCGGGCTCGCCGTTTCTCGAAATCAGCCAATTGGCGGCCTACGAGGTGTATGGCGAAGACGTGCCGGCCGCGGGCGTGATTGCCGGGATCGGTCGAGTGGAAGGCGTCGAGTGCATGATCGTGGCCAACGATGCCACCGTGAAAGGTGGCTCGTATTACCCGCTGACCGTGAAAAAACACCTGCGCGCCCAGACCATCGCTCAGCAGAACCGCTTGCCGTGCATTTATCTGGTGGACTCCGGCGGCGCCAACTTGCCGCGCCAGGATGAAGTGTTTCCGGACCGCGAGCACTTCGGGCGGATCTTTTTCAACCAGGCCAACATGAGCGCCATGGGCATTCCGCAAATCGCGGTGGTCATGGGCTCGTGCACTGCCGGCGGCGCCTACGTGCCGGCGATGGCCGACGAAGCGATCATGGTTCGCGAGCAGGCGACTATTTTCCTCGCCGGCCCACCGCTGGTGAAAGCCGCGACCGGTGAAGTGGTCAGCGCCGAAGATCTGGGCGGTGCCGATGTGCACTGCAAGATTTCCGGGGTCGCCGACCATTATGCCGAGAGCGATGAACACGCCCTGGCCATTGCCCGACGCAGCATCGCCAACCTCAACTGGCGCAAGCTCGGCGAACTGCAACAACGCACGCCCATCGCCCCGCTCTACAGCAGCGACGAGTTGTATGGCGTGGTCTCGGCCGACGCCAAGCAGCCGTTCGATGTGCGCGAAGTGATCGCGCGGCTGGTGGACGGTTCGGTGTTCGACGAATTCAAGGCGCTGTTCGGGACCACGCTGGTGTGCGGTTTTGCTCACTTGCACGGTTACCCGATCGCGATCCTCGCCAACAACGGCATCCTTTTCGCCGAGGCCGCGCAGAAAGGCGCGCACTTCATCGAACTGGCCTGCCAGCGCGGCATTCCGTTGCTGTTCCTGCAAAACATCACCGGCTTCATGGTTGGCCAGAAGTACGAGGCCGGCGGCATTGCCAAGCACGGCGCAAAACTGGTGACCGCCGTGGCGTGCGCCAAGGTGCCGAAATTCACCGTGATCATCGGCGGCAGCTTCGGCGCCGGTAACTACGGCATGTGCGGGCGCGCCTACGATCCACGTTTCCTGTGGATGTGGCCGAATGCACGCATCGGTGTGATGGGCGCCGAACAAGCGGCGGGCGTATTGGTGCAGGTCAAGCGCGAGCAGGCCGAGCGCGGTGGCCATGGTTTCAGCGCCGAGCAGGAAGCCGAAATCAAGCAACCGATCCTCGATCAATACGAAGAACAGGGCCACCCTTACTACTCCAGCGCACGGCTGTGGGACGACGGCGTCATTGACCCGGCGCAGACCCGCGATGTACTTGCCCTGGCCTTGTCCGCGTCGCTGAACGCGCCAATCGAACCGAGCCGCTTCGGCGTGTTCCGGATGTGATTTTTTGTGGGAGCGGGCTTGCTCGCGAAAGCGGTTTGTCAGTCACATCGATGCTGGATGTACCGACGCCTTCGCGGGCAAGCCTCGCTCCTACAGAATAGAGTTGTGGAGACGGACAATATGAGCGACTTCAACACCCTCGAACTGCAGACCGACCCGCGTGGTTTCGCGACCCTGTGGCTCAGCCGGGAAGAAAAGAACAACGCGTTCAACGCCGAGATGATCCGTGAACTGATCCTCGCGCTGGACAAGGTCTCGACCGACGCCAGCCTGCGCTTTTTGCTGGTGCGCGGACGTGGCAAGCATTTCAGTGCCGGCGCCGACCTGGCGTGGATGCAGCAATCGGCCGAGCTCGATTACCACACCAACCTCGACGACGCCCGGGAACTGGCGGAGTTGATGTACAACCTGGCCAAGCTGAAAGTTCCGACGCTGGCCGTGGTACAAGGCGCGGCTTTCGGCGGCGCGCTGGGCCTGATCAGTTGCTGCGACATGGCCATCGGCGCCGATGACGCTCAGTTCTGCCTGTCGGAAGTGCGTATCGGCCTGGCACCGGCGGTGATCAGCCCGTTCGTGGTGCAAGCCATCGGCGAACGCGCGGCACGCCGTTATGCGCTGACCGCCGAGCGCTTCGGTGGGCAACGCGCTCGGGAAATCGGCTTGTTGTCGGAGAGTTATCCGGGCAATGAGCTGGAGCAGAAAGTCGAGCAATGGATCGACAACCTGCTGCTCAACAGCCCCGCAGCCATGCGCGTCAGCAAGGATTTGCTGCGTGAAGTCGGCAACGGCGCGCTGACCCCGGCGCTGCGTCGCTACACCGAAAATGCCATCGCACGAATCCGCGTCAGCCCCGAAGGCCAGGAAGGCCTGCGCGCCTTTCTGCAAAAACGTCCGCCGAGCTGGCAGGCCGAAACCACCCCCAAGGAGCCGCGTTGATGAGCGCACCTGTCATTACCTCTCTGCTGGTGGCCAACCGTGGCGAAATCGCGTGCCGGGTCATGCGCACCGCCAAGGCCCTGGGCCTGACCACCGTCGCCGTGCACAGCGCCACCGACCGCGAAGCACGGCACAGCCGCGAAGCGGACATTCGCGTTGACCTCGGTGGCAGCAAAGCCGCCGACAGCTACCTGCAAATCGACAAACTGATCGCCGCCGCCAAGGCCAGCGGCGCGCAGGCGATCCATCCGGGTTATGGTTTTCTGTCCGAGAATGCCGGGTTCGCCCGCGCCATCGAACAAGCAGGCCTGATCTTCCTCGGTCCGCCCGCCTCGGCCATCGATGCCATGGGCAGCAAGTCCGCGGCCAAAGCCTTGATGGAAACCGCTGGCGTGCCACTGGTGCCCGGTTATCACGGCGAAGCTCAAGACCTCGACACCTTCCGCGACGCCTGCGAACGCATCGGTTATCCGGTGCTGCTCAAGGCGACGGCGGGCGGTGGCGGCAAAGGCATGAAAGTGGTCGAGGACGTCAGCCAACTGGCCGAAGCCCTCGCCTCGGCCCAGCGTGAAGCGCAATCCTCGTTCGGCGATTCGCGGATGCTGGTCGAGAAATATCTGCTGAAGCCGCGCCACGTGGAAATCCAGGTTTTCGCCGACCAGCACGGCAATTGCCTGTACCTCAACGAACGTGACTGCTCGATTCAGCGTCGGCACCAGAAAGTCGTCGAAGAAGCGCCCGCACCAGGCTTGAGCCCGGAACTGCGTCGCGCCATGGGCGAAGCGGCCGTGCGTTCGGCGCAGGCCATCGGTTATGTCGGCGCCGGCACCGTGGAATTCTTGCTGGATGCGCGCGGCGAGTTCTTCTTCATGGAGATGAACACGCGCCTGCAGGTCGAACACCCGGTCACCGAAGCCATTACCGGCCTCGATCTGGTGGCCTGGCAGATTCGCGTGGCACGTGGTGAAGCGCTGCCGATGACTCAGGATCAAGTGCCCCTGATCGGCCATGCGATCGAAGTGCGGCTGTACGCCGAAGACCCGGGCAATGATTTCCTGCCGGCCACCGGGCGCCTGGAGTTGTACCGTGAATCGGCTCAAGGCCCGGGTCGTCGGGTCGACAGCGGCGTGGAAGAAGGCGACGAGATTTCGCCGTTCTATGACCCAATGCTCGGCAAGCTGATTGCCTGGGGCGAGGACCGCGAACAGGCGCGCCTGCGCTTGCTGAGCATGCTCGATGAGTTCGCGATTGGCGGTCTCAAGACCAACATCAACTTCTTGCGTCGAATCGTTGGTCATCCGGCGTTTGCGGCGGCCGAGCTGGATACCGGGTTCATTCCACGTTACCAGGAGCAACTGCTGCCAGCGCCCTCGCCGCTCAGTGATGAGTTCTGGCAAGCCGCGGCGCAGGCATTTTCCCAAAGCCAACCGGCCACAACCCGCACTGATGACCTGAGTTCGCCTTGGGGGATCGGCACTGGGTTCCGTGCCGGATTGCCGACGGAAATCACCCTGCATTTGAGCTGCGAAGGTCAGGACCGTGCGCTGACGTTGGGCGCTACCCGATCGGCGCAACTCGCGGGCGAGCAACTGCTGACAGAACACAACGGCGTGCGCCGCCAGCATCGGGCAATCCGTCGCGGCGGCGTTGTGTATCTGCAATGGGATGGTGAATTGCGCCGCATCGAGTCCTACGACCCGATCAGCGCCGTCGAAGCCAGTCACAGCCATCATGGCGGGCTCACTGCGCCCATGAACGGCAGCATCGTGCGAGTGCTGGTGGAAGCCGGGCAAACGGTCGAAGCCGGGGCGCAATTGGTGGTGCTGGAGGCGATGAAGATGGAGCACAGCATTCGTGCACCACACGCCGGGGTGATCAAAGCGCTGTATTGCCAGGAAGGCGAGATGGTCAGCGAAGGCAGTGCATTGGTCGAGCTGGAAGAAGCCTGAAATGCGGATCGGTCCTACGCATTGCGAGGACCGATCTGATCAGAACCTGGCCGTTGCCTGAACCACTACGCCGATGATTCGGCAGGCTTCGGTGTAAAGGGCTTTCGGATACGTCGGATTGAGCGGGACCAGGTAACGCTGCCCGCCCTCTTCGATCAGTTTGCGAAACGTCGCTTCAGTGCTGTCCGGCCATTGGGCGATCACCAGTTTCCCGGGCTCCGGCACAATGGCCGGGTCCACCAGGATCATCATGCCCTCGGCGATACTGACGCCGCTCGGTGCAGTCATCGCATCGCCCACCACGGTCAACCAGAACGCCGCGCCCTGAGCGTGGTAGTCAGTCAGTTCGAAACGCGCCGTGTCATAGACCGTCGGCTCACCGTCACGCACCTCGCAGGATTCACGCCAGTCGCTGACCGGGTAACGGAAGTACGGGTTGTACTTGCGCACCAGATCCTGGCTTTCCTCCTTCGCAATGTCCGGCTCGCGGATCACCAGCGCCACCTCGAGAAACTCCATGCCCAGTGCGTGCAGCACACGGTTCATGTCATCGATGCCCGGTTGGCGACGTTTGTTCAGCCAATGACCGACGCCGCCCTGGGACATCCCCAGGCGGTCGGCGAGTATTTCCTGAGTGACTTTGAGTTCACTCATCTTGGCCTTGACCAATTCAATCCATTTATCCATGTGCGGCACGATACGTGGGCGCCTCCGGCCAGCAAAACACAACTTGTAGTATTTAAATTCTCGTCACAAATACAGTTCGTACTACGATTGGATCACGGATTTGAATCTAACACGGAGCTTTGCCATCGCCATGACCATCCCCAGCAATGACTTGCCAGACATGCAGATCGACACCTCCCTCACCTCGCCAAAAGGCTCGGCCGCCGCGCAGCGCGCCCTGGACTATTACTTGAAACCAGCTGTGTCCGAAGCGGTGGAAGAGGAGCGTTTTTTTGATGTGAACCGCAATGTCAGCTGCGAGGAAGCACTGGTGCGAGCTTCAGACCTGTTGCGCTGCGCCGCCGCCACGGCGTACGAGTCGGCGAACAATCTGCAGGGCGTGCACCGGGACCTGGCGTTTTCGACGGTGCATATGATCGATATGGCCAAGGCGTTGCTGGACCGATCCCTCGACGGGGATCATCACGCATAAGGCAGGCAGGGATATTTCGCGGGGCGCGGGAAAGAATTTTCCAATCGCGCAGATAAAATCGTTTGACTTGCAAACGAGAATGATTATTATTGCATGCAGCTGGTCGCGAGATCAGTCGATTGTCCAAGTGACCTTAGGTCGGTCTCCTGGACTATCTCCTCATCAGGCTAATCACGGTTTTTGACCCGGCTTTTTGCCGGGTCTTTTTTTTGCCAGTTATTCTGGCTTTACCTTCAGGCTAATGAAGTCTTTGGGTGCTGCAAATTCGATGGCGCGGATAATATCAAAAGAATATCTGTTGGCAAGAGAAGCCCGGCAACATTGGGCCAAACTAATGGTAAATAGCACTTGAGAATCAATCGCACAGTCTCTAAGCTGCGACGGCGTCAAGGAGGACGCCCCCCTTTTACCCCCGCAATTTCCCCCGGTTTTTCCCTTCCCAGCGTGTAAAGTATCAGCCATAAAAAATCATATTCAGGAATCGACTATGACCGTGGCTAGATCTTCTTTCGACATCAGCGCCAACTTCGACAGCGGCAACATTGAAGTGCTGGACATCAGCAATCCGTTGCAAGCCCTGCTGGCCATCAAGCCAGACACCCGCAGCCAGCATTTTCAGTGGTTTCACTTCAAGGCCAGCGGTTTGCACGTCGGACAGGAACACTGGTTTCGTCTGAACAATGCCAGCAAATCCTCGTACAACAAAGCCTGGGACGGCTATCAGGCAGTGGCGTCCTACGACCACGTCAACTGGTTCCGGGTGCCGACCATCTTCGAAGGCGACTGCCTGCGTTTCAGCCTCGAAGCCACGGCCACCCACGCCTGGTTTGCCTACTTCGAGCCCTACAGCCGTGGCCGCCATGACTGGTTGATCGAACAGGCGCTGACCAAGGCCGGCACTGAACTGCTGGCCACCGGCAAGAGTGTCGAAGGTCGTGACATTCAGTTGCTGCGCAAAGGCACCGGCGCCGAAGGCCGGCGCAAGGTCTGGATGATTGCCCAGCAACACCCCGGCGAACACATGGCCGAGTGGTTCATGGAAGGTGTGATCGAACGCCTGGAAAGACACGACGATCCAGTGCTGAACAAACTGCTGGCCAGCGCCGACCTGTATCTGGTGCCGAACATGAACCCGGACGGTGCCTTTCACGGTCACCTGCGCACCAACGCCATGGGCCAGGACCTCAACCGCGCCTGGCAGAGCGCCAGTCAGGAGATCAGTCCGGAAGTGCTGTTCGCTCAGCAACAGATGGAAAAGTACGGCGTCGACCTGTTCCTCGACATCCACGGTGATGAAGAAATCCCCTACGTGTTCACTGCCGGTTGCGAGGGCAACCCAGGCTACACGCCGCGGATCGAAAAACTCGAAGAGCATTTCCGCAGTCATCTGAAACACCTGACCAAGGACTTCCAGACCAAGCACGGCTACACCCGCGACGAGCCGGGCAAAGCCAACATGACCCTGGCGTGCAACAGCGTCGGTCAGAAATTCGACTGTCTGTCGTTGACCCTGGAGATGCCGTTCAAGGACAACAACGACAAACCGGATCCGTTGACAGGCTGGTCCGGCAAGCGTTCGAAGCAACTGGGCAAGGATGTGCTGACGACCGTGGCGGACATGGTCGATACCTTGCGCTGATCCTGTGCAATGGCTGCATGCCAGGCATGCAGCCACGCCTCATTCGGCCGCCACTCGCACACAATCCTCTGTCCCTAAAGCATGATCTACAGCGTGCGCCCCAAAGCGCAAAGCCGCTTAACCGCGGTCCTTGCCCCGCAGCATGCTGTCGAGCACCTCATCACGCCGTACCCAACCGTGAAACAACGCCGCCGCCAGATGCAGCAGCACGGTCAGAAACAGCAGGTATGCCAGATACCCGTGCGCCTTGCGCAGGAACGCAAACACCTGCGCATTCGCCGGCACAATCGACGGTAACTGCAACGAACTGCTGAGCATCACCGGGTCGCCCGCCGCCGAAATCATCGCCCAGCCGAGCAGCGGCAGGATCAACATCAAGGCATACAGCAAGACATGCGAAGCCTTGGCCGCCAGCGCTTGCCAGCCCGGCAAGTCTGCCGGCAAAGGAGGTTGCCGGGTGGAAAAGCGCACAGCGAGGCGCACGATCACCAGCAACAGAATGGCGATGCCCAGTGGTTTGTGCAGATGGATCAGCCACTCGTGCCGCTCAGAGACAGAAGCGACCATGCCCGCGCCGATAAACAGCATGGCAATGATCATCAGCGCCATCAGCCAGTGCAGCAGGCGCGCCAGCGGCGCGAAGTGGTTCGGTTGGTTGCTCATTGTTGAGCCTCCTGTTTGGCGGCGGGCAACTGACTGACTTCACTGGTGCGGCGCAAGTAGGAACTGGCGTAACCGGCGGAGCGAGCGGCGAGCAACGGGTCGTCGGAACCTTCGATACCGGCGGGCAATACCAGCGGGTCGTAGTTGATGTCGCGGCATTCACCATTGAGCTGCGGTTGGGTGCTTTCGAGCACCAGCGTGCCGGCATTCACCACTTTGCGACCGTCGGGCCAGGCCTTGCTGGCGTCGTTGACCGGATCACCGGGGTTGGCCAGCGTAATGTTCAACTGCCAACGCAGCGGCCCCAAGGCAATCCGTTGAAGCAGGTCTTTCTCGAGGAAATCGCCACCCTCCGGCGCCGTGGCACCTGCCGCGTCCTGCACCAACGGCACCATGCTCCAGCGCACCGCTTGCTTTTGCCCGGCGGCGTTGACCAGGTAAAACGCATTGACGCTGTTATAGGTTTCCGTCACGTAACTGGCGGACGGCTTGGCGGTTTTGATCCAGGCCAGGAACGGTCCGGCCTCCGGGTGCGCACCAAAGAACGCCGGCACCGCTGCCGGGTTCGGTTTGCCGGTGGCCGGGTCCGGCGACTGGGCCTGCTGCAATTGATAGAACGCTTCGGGTGTGCCCACCGGGAACACCGGCATGCTGTTCATCCCGGTGCGCCACTGTTGGCCGTTGGCCTGGGTGAAGCGCAGCGCCAGGCTGCGGATCGGCACGGCGCTGTCCGGCGCGTAAGGGTTACCGGCAGGCAAGGCAAAACGCCCGACCACCGGGGTCCGCGCCTCGTTGAACACCTGAGCGCTGGAATAGCTGCGCGCCTCGCCACTGCTTTCGAAATGTCCGATCACGCACACGCCTTTGGAGTGATTGCGCCGGAAACCGGGGTGCACGCCGTTGTTGGTTTCCAGCACGTTGATCAGTTTTTTCGGGGTCAGACGCTGTGGGTCAAAGGTGCCGTTGACGTAGGCAAATGCCCCGGCCACTGCAGCGACCACCACGGCAATACCGGCCAGACGCAACGTCAGGCTCGCGGCACTCAAAGGGGGCCGGGTGGGCGGTGATGAGCGATCTACCATGAAAGACTCCAGGGCCATCGGCCACAAGTGAGAAGGATCAAGCAGACGAACCCCGCGAACGTTTATTCCATCGCGCGGTGTTTATTTTTTCGGGCGTGGAATAACCTCGTGTGCCGGGCGTCTTCCTAGTCCCAGCGTAGTGACTAGTCAGAATGTGATGAACGATATCGACGAACAACTGAGTGAAATCATTCCTAGATTGCGCCGGTTTGCCGTGTCGTTGACGCGCAACCCCAGCAGCGCCGACGACCTGGTGCAGTCGTGTCTGGAGCGGGCGCTGTCGAGTTGGGGCGACAAACGCCCCGAAGGCGACTTGCGCGCCTGGCTGTTTTCGATTCTGTATCGGCAATTTCTCGACGCTCACCGGCGCTCCCGGCGTTATGCGCGGATGCTCGAATTCTTTACCGGACGGGACGATACCCAACCGTCGGTGGAGCGCACCGTGATCGCCCAATCGACCCTGCAAGCCTTCGATCAGCTCGGCACCGAACAGCGTGCGCTGCTGCTCTGGGTGTCGGTCGAAGGCCTGAGCTACAAGGAAGTCGCCGAGATTCTCGACGTCCCCGTCGGCACCGTCATGTCGCGCCTGTCCCGCGCCCGCCAGGCCTTGCGCCAACTCAGCGACGGCGAAATCACCCGCCCTTCCCTGCGGAGACTCAAATGATCAGCATGCCCCCGAGCGAGCGTGACCTGCACGCGTATGTGGACCACCAGCTCAATGAGGACGACCGACGTCTGGTAGAGACTTTTCTGGCCGGCAACGTGGAAATATCCGCACAGGTTCGCGCCTGGCAGCAGGACGCCCAGCAACTGCGCGCGGCCGTGAGCGGTGCGTTACAGCAACCCGCCAACCCGGCCCTCGACCCGGCACTGATTCGCCAACGCCTCAAACGCCAATCACGCCGCCATCTGGCCAGCGCCGCGGTGTTGCTGATTGCCGTGAGCATCGGCGGCTTCAGCGGTTGGAAGGCGCGGGAGATGACCCTCCTCAGCGCGGCGGCGCCGATGGCCGACGCGATGCAGGCTTATCGGCTGTTTGCCCAGCAAGGCATGCTGCCGGCCGATTACAAGGTCAGCGATGACGGCGATATGCAGGGCTGGCTCGACCGCTATTTCACGCAGGCCCATCGCTTGCCGGACCTTTCAGGCGCGGGGTTCAAACCGGTCAGCGGGCGCTTGCTCAGCACCGAGCAAGGGCCGGCGGCGATGGTGGTTTATGAGGATCGCAGCGGGCACAAAGTCAGCTTCTACGTGCGGCCGCCAGGACCGAAAAACTTTCTGCTGCCGAGGGGTAGTCGCAGTGACGGCGGGTTGCAGGCTGAGTACTGGTCCGGCAGCGGTTACAACTACGCGATGGTCAGCCCGAGCGATACGCCGACGGCGCAGATGCTCAAGCATACCGTGCAGTTCTGAACACCCCTTGTAGGAGCCGGCTTGCTGGCGATGGCGGTGTATCAGTCACCATTGATTTGACTGACACACCGC
>NZ_JAHBDD010000054.1:0-21617 GCF_019956155.1 Pseudomonas sp. BF-RE-22
GCTTTTGATCTTGAGGTACACGCCCCCTCGAGAGGCCGAGCGCAGGTTCTGCGCAGTGGGCAACCCGGCATGGATGCCGGGTTAGCCGCCCCCGGCCATGGATGGCCGATGGCGGCGGGCCCACGGAGCAGGACCGGAGCGAGGGCATGGCGAGCATTAGCGAGCCACCGAACGAAAGGGGCAAAAGCGCTTTGGTTACTTTCGCGCTTTCCGAAAGTGACTCGCCGTAAGGGCGAAACCGCCAGCCGCCATCACCGCAGCAACGGATATGCCCCCCAACAAACCCATCCCCCCATCAGCCAGAAATCCATGCGCCCGAGAGGTACCTCCTTGGAGGAATAGGCTCATCAAGGATTCCGGTTCAGGCTTGGGCCCATACCCTCATCTACGGGAAAACCTGGACATGGCCCATCTGGCGCAACGCACATTTGAACCCCTGAACATTGCCGTGCTGACCATCAGCGATACACGCACCTTCGACACCGACACCTCAGGACAGACCCTGACCGATTTGCTGCAAACCGCCGGGCATGTGTTGATCGATCGTGATCTGGTCAAGGACGATATCTATCAGATCCGCGCCACCGTTTCCCGGTGGATCGCCGACCCCGAAGTACAAGTTGTGCTGATGACCGGCGGCACCGGTTTCACCGCTCGCGACAACACGCCGCAAGCTGTCTTGCCGCTGCTGGACAAGCACGTGGAAGGCTTCGGCGAATTGTTCCGTCAGGTGTCCCTGGAGGAAATCGGCATGTCCAGCCTGCAATCCCGGGCACTGGCCGGCATGAGCAACGGCGTGCTGGTGTGCTGCGTACCCGGTTCGCCGGGTGCCTGCCGGACGGCCTGGAACAAGATCCTGCTCGAACAACTGGACAGTCGCACCGGCCCCTGCAATTTCGCCCCGCATTTGAAACCTCAGGCCCAACGCAACATTGATGCCTGCGAGACACGCTCATGACCGGCCGGGTGTGCGACCTCGGCAACCTGATGCCGGTGGACGAGGCCATCAGCCGCCTGCTCGATCAGGCACCGCCGCCGCCCCTGGTGCAAATGATCCGCCTGGATCAAGCGATGGGGCGCGTGCTGGCAGCGGATATCCATTCCCCGGTGAACCTGCCGGCCTGGGACAACAGCGCCATGGACGGTTACGCCCTCAGGGCCGTCGACCTGCCCGAGGAGGGTGGCTGGCTGTTGATCGGCGGGCGAATTGCGGCGGGGGATCAGGCGTGCGCACCGTTGCTCGCGCAACAAGCGGTGCAGATTTTTACCGGTGCACCCTTGCCACAGGGCGCCGACACCGTCGTGCCGCAAGAGCGTTGCCGGGTCGACGGCGAGCGTGTCTGGTTGCCGCCCGCAAGCGTTGGCGATCACGTGCGCAAAGAGGGTGAAGAAGTTCGTCGCGGGCACCTGCTGCTCAAGGCGGGAAAGCGCCTGCGCGCACAGGAAATCGGGTTGCTGGCTGGCGCCGGAATTGCGCGGATCGAAGTCTATCGACCGTTGCAGGTGTGTTTGCTCAGCAGCGGCAATGAACTGCGCGAGCCGGGCGATCCCTTGGCGCCGGGACAGATCTACAACAGCAATCGCTACTGCCTGGCGGAGCTGTTGCGTGGCTGGGGCGTCGAGGTGCATGACTACGGCGTGATGGCCGATGAGCTGGCAGCCAGTCGGCACGCCTTGAGCCTGGCGTCGTCGGAATGCGACCTGTTGCTGAGCAGCGGCGGCGTTTCGGTCGGCGAGGAGGATCATCTCAAGCACGCCATCGAGGAACTGGGCAGCGTCGATTTCTGGCGCATCGCCATGCAGCCGGGCAAACCGCTGGCCTTTGGCGAAGTGGCGGGCAAACCGTGGATCGGCGTACCCGGCAATCCTTCGGCGGCACTGATTACCGCGTTGGTGGTGGTGCGACCGTTCTTGCTCCGGGCCCAAGGTATGACGGACGTGATGCCACGGCCACTGGCCGTGCCCGCCGGGTTCGACTGGTTGCAACGCAACAAGCGCCGGCAATACCTGCGAGCCAGGTTGACGCCCGGCGCCGGCGGCCAGTTGAGCGTGGAATTGCACCCTCAGCAAAGCTCGGCGATGTTGACGGCCGCGTGCTGGGCTGACGGGCTGGCAGTGATCGACTGCGAGCAGCAAGTGCTCAAGCACGACAACGTGATGTTCCTGTCCTTTGCCGACCTGATGCAGTGAGGGCAATTGATTGCCGTCAAGGCAGTGCCTGCCGGTCTGACTAGACTGGCAGCGCCGCTTTTTTCATGAGGATTACCCATGCAACTGGTCTGCCCGGCAGGGAACCTGCCTGCGCTCAAAGCGGCGGTGCGCCAAGGCGCCGATGCCGTGTATGTCGGCTTTCGCGATGACACCAACGCCCGGCATTTCGCGGGGCTGAACATGGACGACAAACAGTTCGACGCCGCCGTCGCCCACATCCGTCAGCATCAACGCAAACTCTATGTCGCCGTCAACACCTACCCGCAACCCAAGGGCTGGGAGCGCTGGCAGCGGGCGGTGGACCGTGCTGCCGATTTCGGTGTGGATGCGCTGATCGCCGCCGACCCCGGGGTGCTCAACTATGCCAGTCAGCGCCATCCGCAATTGGCGTTGCACCTCTCGGTCCAGGGCTCGGCGACCCACGCCGCCGCGTTGGCGTTTTACGCGCAGCGCTACGATATTCGGCGCGCCGTGCTGCCACGGGTGTTGTCGTTGGCGCAGGTGCGCCAGGTGGCCGCCAGCAGCCCAGTGCCCATTGAAGTCTTCGGCTTCGGCAGCCTGTGCATCATGGCCGAAGGGCGTTGCCACCTGTCGTCCTACATCACCGGCGAGTCACCGAACCTGTGCGGCGTCTGTTCGCCGGCCAAGGCGGTGCGCTGGAGCGAGGACGCCGAAGGGTTGAGCGCGCGGCTCAGTGAAGTCCTGATCGACCGCTACACCCCCGACGAACCGGCCGGTTACCCGACCTTGTGCAAAGGCCGTTTCCTGGTCGACGGCAAACGCTTTCATGCCCTGGAAGAACCCACCAGCCTCGACACCCTGGACCTGCTGCCGGAGCTGACGGCCATCGGCGTCGAAGCCGTGAAAATCGAAGGCCGCCAACGCAGCCCGGCTTATGTCGAGCAAGTCACCCGGGTCTGGCGCGCCGCGCTGGATGCCCATCGCGGTGCGCCGGGTGCTTTTCGGGTCAAGGAAGAATGGCGTCAGGTGCTGGCCGGGTTGTCCGAGGGCAGCCAGACCACCCTGGGTGCTTATCATCGATCATGGCAATGAGGGGACGCGACATGAAGCTCAGCCTGGGACCGGTCCTGTTTTATTGGGACAAGGAGCAACTCAGCAACTTTTACGCCGAAATGTCGGCCATGCCCCTGGACGTGATTTACCTGGGGGAAACCGTGTGCTCGAAACGCCGGGCCTTTTCACTGGATCAGTGGCTGGGACTGGGGCGCGAGTTACAGGAGTGCAGCCGGGCGCAGTTGGTGATCTCCAGTTTGACGCTGATCGAAGCGGCGTCGGAACTTTCCAGCCTGCGTCGCCTGTGTGACAACGGCCAACTGTTGGTGGAGGCCAATGACATGGGCGCGGTGCAGTTCCTCGCCGAGCGCCAGTTGCCGTTCGTGGGTGGCCCGGCCCTCAATCTGTACAACGGCCACTCGCTGGCGCAGCTGCTCGACTGCGGAATGACCCGCTGGGTGCCGCCCGTGGAGTGTTCGGCGGCGCTGATCCGCGACGTGATCGGGCAGGTCCGTGAACTGGGCCGAGCGGTGCCGGAAGTTGAAATTTTCGCCTATGGGCATTTGCCCCTGGCCTATTCCGCCCGCTGTTTCACTGCCCGCGCGGAAAACCGGCCCAAGGACGACTGCCAGTTTTGCTGCATCAACTACCCCGACGGCATGGCGCTGACCAGCCAGGAAGGGCAGCCGCTGTTTACCCTTAACGGTATTCAGACCATGTCGGCCGAAGTCACCAATTTGCTCGCCGATTATTCCGGGCTGGTGGACTGCGGCGCCGATCTGTTGCGCCTGAGCCCGCGTGCGCAGGGCATGGCCGAGGTGATTGACAGTTATCAGCGGGTTCGTTCGGGCGAGATGCCGCCGTTGTTTGTCGAAGGGTGTAATGGCTACTGGCATGGCCAGGCCGGCATGTTGCGCGTCGAGGAGGTTGGCCTGTGCTGAACCGAAAAAAGTGGCTGCTCAAAGGTGCCGACCGGTTGTTGCCGCTGGTGCGTCGGGTGCCGTTTGCCGTGCAGCGCCTGGCGTTGCAGCAGGCGCTCAATCGTTGCCTCGCCGAGCCGTTGCGTGATGGTGAGTTTGAGGTGTTGCGCGGGCGTTGGTTGTGTTTGCGGATTCCGGATCTGGGGTTGTCCTGGTACTTGACGCTCAGTCGCCAGGGGTTGCGGATTGCCGAGCATGCTACGGCGGCGGTGACGATCAGCGGGAACTGGCGTGAGTTTTTACTGTTGGCCAGTCGTCAGGAGGATCCTGATACGCTGTTTTTTCGTCGGCGTCTGGTGATTGAGGGCGACACAGAATTGGGGTTGGCGTTGAAGAATTTGATCGACAGTCTTGATCCTGATGTGTTGCCGGTCTGGTTGTGGCGGAATCTGGAGCGGGCGGGGAAGGGGCTGGCGGCGGGGTGATCGGTATTGCTTGCCGGCGATGGCTGTGTGTCGAGTTTTTTGATGGTGTACATATCCGTTGCTGCGGTAACGGCCGCTTATGGTTTCGCCCTTACGGCGAGTCCCTTTTTCAAACGCCAAAAAGGAACCAAAAGGCTTTGCCCCTGACGTACGGCCCTTCGCCTAGGCTCAGGGTACCCTCGCTCCGGTCCTGCTCCGTGGGCCCGCCGCCATCGGCCATCCCTGGCCGGGGGCGGCTACCGCGGCATCCTTGCCGCGGTGCCCACTGCGCAGAACCTCCACTCGGCCTCCCGACGGGGCAGATCAAAATCAAAAGCCAAAGCAAAGCAAAAACGAGGCGGCCTGCCAGCCGACCTGTCTCTATGATCGTACGCATTCCCCTGTAGGAGCCGGCTTGCTGGCGATAGCGTCCGTTCAGTCAATAAATATGTTGGATGACCCACCGCTATCGCCAGCAAGCCGGCTCCTACAGTTGATCGGTGTCATGCCCGCGTATCGGATTCGCATGACGATGCTGCAGGGGCTTTGTGGTTGATCTGAGATGTCAGGCGTACACATTCCCTGTAGGAGCCGGCTTGCTGGCGATGGATGTCAACGATAACGCGGGCTGTCTGAATGAACGCGGTGCGCAGACGTTTTTCGCCGGCAAGCCGGCTCCTACAGGGGGCACGTACGTTTTTGATTTTCACCACTCATCAGGCCGAGCGTTAGCTCGCCTTCAGCTTTTGATCTGAGCGCCCCCTCGAGAGGCCGAGTGGAGGTTCTGCGTAGTGGGCAACCCGGCATGGATGCCGGGTTAGCCGCCCCCGGCCATGGATGGCCGATGGCGGCGGGCCCACGGAGCAGGACCGGAGCGAGGGGACCCTGAGCCTAAGCGAAGGGCCGAACGAAAGGGGCAAGAGCCCTTGGTTACTTGGGGCTCTTCCAAGTGACTCGCTGTAAGAGCGAAACCATTAGCGGCCGTTACCGCAGCAATGGATATGTACACCTGAAAAAAAATCGGCGCCTGACACAAAGCCATCGCCGGCAAGCCGGTCTCGCTCCTACATTTGATCCGCGCTGCTCTCAAGTCATATGTTCAGAGACTTGATGCTGCCGGGTATCACTGACAATCAACCCCCTGATCCCCTCAAACAACTCATCGCTCTGCGCCTCGGTGCAATCCTCGCCATAACGCTTACGCAACCCGTAATGACTCAGAATCAAATGCACATCCGCATGCAAACCATGCTGCTTCAGACAGTTCTCGACACATTGCAGCGGGCAACCATCCAGCGCAAAAATCCGCCGCCCCGACCGCGCCTTGTTGACCAGCGCGGCCACATGCCCGCCGACACCGGCAATGCAGGACATTTCAGCAACGCCACTGCGATCCAGGCGCACAGCCAATGTGTTGGCCAGTTGCGCAACATTGGAACAGCCGGAACAGGCATAGACCAGAGGCAAAGTCGAAGGGGGCATTGATGCTCTCCGTTGATGGGGTGTTCAAGTGTGCAAGGCACAGGGCATTGCGCATTGATGGCAGTCAATTCCGGTTACTGGAACGCCGCCAGGTCCTCTTCCGCGAGGATGCTGATGTGGCGTCGCTCCATGGCGATCAGGCCGCTGTCCACCAGGCGATGCAAAATCCGCGAAAAGGTTTCCGGCTGAATCCCCAGCTTCGACGCCACCAGGCGTTTGGACATCTGCAAGACAATCTGGCCGGTGACCGGGTTGCGTTCCTGAAACAGGAAATTGATCACCCGACGGCTCGCGCTCGCCATGGTCAAGGTGTCGATGTCCCGCAGCCGCAAGTGCAGGTGCACGCTCATACTCGCCAGAATCGCCAGGCAGACTTTCGGCTGGTCCTCCAGCGCATTGCGATAGTGGGTGCCCTCGATGCTGACCAGCACGCTGTCCTTCAACGCGGTGGCGCTCACCGGGTAGAGACGGGCCTGGCTGAACAGCAGCGCTTCGGCAAAGGTTTGCCCGGGCTGGATGATCTCCACCAGGTTTTCCTGGCCTTCGCCAGTGAGCCGGTACAACTTGACCTGGCCGCTGACCAGCAGAAAAAAGCGTTTGGCCGGATCGCCCTGATGCATGAGCGTGCTGTGACAGGGCAGGCGCTTGAGCATGGCCAGGGCACAGACTTCCTCGAAGACTTTCTCCGGCAATTGGCTGAACAGATGATGACGACGCAACGTTAAAACGATGGAAGGGTGGGTCAGCATGGCGTACCTCCGCTGACGGTCATAGTAGAGAGCGCAGGCCGGTTGACCTATGCCTCTGCAGGCCTACCTCCAAGGAGGCATGGCCGTCAGCCCGCACTGCGCAGATGCTCCATGGCCCACACCGCCGCCTCGACCCGCGAGCGTAAACCGAGTTTGTGCAGCAGGTTCTTGACGTGAACCTTGACCGTCCCTTCGGTGATGCCCAGCTTGTGCCCGATGACCTTGTTGCTGAAGCCGCTGGCGATGGTTTTCAACACCTGGCGTTCGCGGTCGGTCAGTTCAACCACCGCCTGGCGTGGCGGCGAGCGCAACGCCTGGGCCATGACCTGGGTCAGGCCGGGGCTGATGACCAATGCACCGTCCAACGCTTCGCGGATGTACTGGATCAACAGTTCGGGCTCCATGTCCTTGAGCAGATAACCGTCGGCATCCAGGCGCAACGCGTCGCGAATATCGTCTTCGGCGTCCGACACGGTGAACAGCAACACTTTGCCGGTGTAGTGCATCGCGCGCAGTCGACGCAGGGTTTCAATGCCGTTCATTTGCGGCATGTTGTTGTCGAGCAACACCAGGTCCGGTTGCAGCGGTTCGATCAGGCTGAGCGCTTCCTCGCCATGGTTGGCTTCGCCGACGATCAGGAAGTCATCTTCGAGTTCGAGCATTTGACGGATGCCGCGACGCATCATGGGATGGTCGTCTACCAGCAGGATTCTATGGTGTGGGGACGGGTTCATGTGACGCTACCTTCTGTGTGCTGTCCGAGAAATTCCGGGTGGAATTCCAGCTGGACGAGGGTGCCTTGAGGCTCCCTGGAAAATATGTGCAAGTGGCCGCGCAAGCTCCGCGCCCGCTCATCCATGATGTTCAGGCCGTGATGTTCGCGCTGGTCGACGTCGCCGCTGAAGCCGCGCCCGTCATCCTCGACCGAAAGCCTCACGGTTTCGCCGTCCTGACGAAGTTCCAGCCAGGCGTTTTGCGCGTGAGCGTGGCGCAGGCAATTGGAGAGCGCCTCGCGGGTGATCTGCAGGATGTGGATCTGCTCGCTGGCCGAGAGCTGAAAGGCCAGCGCATCGACGTGCAGGTGCACCTGGAATTCGCCACGACGGGAGAATTCTGCGGCAGTGTCCTTGAGCTCCTGCACCAGCCCGGCATCGTGAATCTGCAAGCGGAAAGTGGTCAGCAGTTCGCGCAATTGGCGGTAGGCATTGTTCAGTCCTTCGCGCAATTCGGCGGTGACGTTTTCCAGGGTCTGCACCGGTTCGCCCCGGCGCATCAGGGTCTGCATGCGGCTGACTTGCAGCTTCATGTAGGACAGGGCCTGGGCCAGTGAGTCGTGCAGTTCGCGGGCGATGATCGTGCGCTCTTCCAGCAACAGCAGCCGATGATCCTGTTCCCGTTGGCGCTTGAGTGAGAGCGAAGTGCCGATCAGGTTGGCCAGGGCCTGGATCAGTTGGGTTTCCCAGGCTTGCGTGGGGTGGCCGTCGACAAAGTAAGCCTTGAGTTCACCCAGTTCGCTGCCCTGGTTGCTGATGCTGAAGGATTGCGGCGTCGCGTCGTGGTGTTTCTGGCACGTGGCGCAATCGCTGCTGGCGCAGACGTCGCGGATGTTGGCGCCATGCAGGGCGATCAGTTGCTGGGCAGGTGCCTGCGCCTGGCCCTGCAAACACAGCGACAGGCGCAAGCCCGGCAGGCGTTGCTGGAAGCGTCGGATCAACTCGTCCAGCCCTTCGGCATTGGCCAGGCGCGTGGCCAGGCTGCGGCTGCTTTGATACAGCAGCTCCAGCGCAGCGTTGGCCTGTTGCAGGTTCAGGGTTTTTTGCCGGACCTGACTTTCCAGCGTGCGGTGCGACTCTTCTATCGTTTCGGCCATGGCGTTGAAGCTCGTGGCCAACTGGCCCAGTTCGTCCTGGGACTGATGGTTGACCCGCACCTTGAAATCACCGCGTCGAAAGCGCTGGGTTGCGTCCACCAATTCCTTGAGGGGCGTGACGACGCCGTACTGCAACTCGTACAAACCGATCAGCAGGACAATCATGGTGGTGAACAGCGCCATGCCCTGGATCACTTGTTGCCAGCCCTGCTTTTGCTCGCTCTGGCGCTGGAGCAGGCTGACGAACTGGTTCAGTTGCTCAACGAACGGCCGGGCCTGGGCTTGAAACGCCACGGCATCGCCGCGTTCCAGCGCCGGGCGCAACGCTTCGTTCCATTGTTGCTGGAGTTGCCCATAGCTGGTTTGCAACGCGGTGGTCGGGCCATCTTCCAGCACGGCCTTGAGTGACTGGCTGTTGAGGCGACGTTGCAGGCTTTCAGTGATGCCGATGATTTCTTCATCGGTGGCACCGGCGGCGAGTTTCCAGCTCAGGTGGTAGGTTTCCATGCGCACCGAGCCCGCGGTATTGATGGCGGCGGCATCACCCTGGCTGAACCAGGCGATCAACCCGGCGCTCAACGAGCTGGCGAGCGCGAGCACGGCGATCAGGATCACCGCGAGCCCGGCGCGGGCGGGCAGGGAGCTGCGCAACCAGCGAATCATCGGCGCAGGTCCCGGGGGTAAAGCAGAAAGCAGAGCATGTACAGCTCCAGAGTGAGGTTGTTTGTTATGGCCTCTTCGCGGGCAAGCCTCGCTCCTACAGGATTGGGGCCGGCTGCCGAAAATGGGAACGACTTCCATCCTGTAGGAGCGAGGCTTGCCCGCGAAGGCGATCCAGAGGCGCGCTACCTCTAAAGAGTTGTCGACGGCTCCCTGTCGACAGAACACTGGGTGGAAAAAGTTAAAACGCTGATAAACAAGGGGTTTTAAGCATTCTCCGGTCTACCTCCTTGGAGGTAGGCAGTGCAAGCATAGGCTTGGGCCCGCTTGGGCTTCGTTGACGTGGATCAAGTTTTTACGGGGTTGCTCTCTCTAGTCTGCCGCCATGGCTAACTGACTGGAGAGCATTGTGACCCAACCCCGTGTACGACAAGGCCTGGTGCTGGGCATGAGCACGCTGGCCTTCACTGTATGTTTCATGGTCTGGATGATGTTTGCCGTGCTCGGGGTGCCGATCAAGGAACTGCTCCAGCTCAACGAAACCCAGTTCGGCCTGCTGGCCGCGACCCCGGTCTTGACCGGCTCGCTGGTGCGTTTGCCGCTGGGGCTGCTGACCGACCGCTTTGGCGGGCGCAGCGTGTTCTTTCTGCTGATGCTGTCCTGCGTCGCACCGCTGTACCTGATCAGCCACGCCACCGCTTATTGGCAGTTTTTGCTGCTGGGCCTGTTCGTCGGTTTGGCCGGCGGCTCGTTCTCGGTCGGGATTGCCTACGTCGCCAAGTGGTTCGACAAAGAGAACCAGGGCTTCGCCATGGGCATCTTCGGCGCCGGTAACGCCGGGGCGGCGGTCACCAAGTTTCTCGCCCCGGCCCTGATCGCCGCCGGCAGTTGGCAGCTGGTGCCGAAAGTCTTCAGCGCCATCCTCTTTATCACTGCGCTGTCGTTCTGGTTCCTCAGTGCCGAAAACAAGGACCACCGCAGTGCCTCGGGCGCCACGCTGCGTGAGCAACTGCGTTCGCTGAAAGATCCTGCGGTGTGGCGCTACTGCCAGTACTACTCGATCGTCTTCGGCGGTTATGTTGCCCTCGCGCTGTGGATGACCAAGTACTACGTGCAGGAATACGGTTTCAGCCTGCAAAGCGCGGCGCTGCTGGCGGCGTGTTTTTCCCTGCCCGGTGGCGTGCTGCGTGCCGTCGGCGGCTGGATGTCGGATCGCTGGGGCGCGCAAAGCGTGACCTGGTGGGTGTTGTGGGTCAGCTGGATCTGCCTGTTCCTGCTCTCGTACCCACAGACCCAACTGCAAGTGCAGACCATCAACGGCACCGTGGATTTCCACATCGGCCTCAACCCCGCGCTGTTCACCGTGCTGCTGTTCGTCATGGGCATTGCCTTCGCGTTCGGCAAGGCCTCGGTCTTCAAATACATCGCCAATGACTACCCGAAAAACATGGGCGCGGTGTCCGGCATCGTCGGTCTGGCCGGTGGCCTGGGCGGTTTCGTGCTGCCGATCATGTTTGGCGCCCTGGTGGACCTCACCGGCGTGCGCTCGTCCTGCTTCATGTTGATGTACGGCGTGGTCTGGGTCTCCCTCACCTGGATGTACTTCAGCGAAATGCGCAAAAGCCCGGTGCTTGGTAAAGCGCCGACGCTGACCCCGTCCCCGATTTCCAGCATTGCCCAAGGAGAACAACATGTCCGTTCTGCAAAAGCCTGAAAAAGGGCCGGTCATTCATGACTGGCGCCCCGAGGACCCTGCGTTCTGGGGAAGCAGCGGCAAACAGACCGCCACGCGCAACCTGTGGATCTCCATTCCCGCGCTGCTGTTGGCCTTCGCGGTGTGGATGGTCTGGAGCACGGTGATCGTGCGCCTGAACGCCATCGGCTTCACCTTCACCACCGACCAGTTGTTCTGGCTGGCGGCGTTGCCGGGCCTGTCCGGCGCGACCTTGCGCGTCTTCTATTCCTTTATGGTGCCGATCTTCGGTGGCCGGCGCTGGACCGCCCTGAGCACCGCATCGTTGCTGGTGCCATCGATCTGGATGGGCTTCGCGGTGCAGGACCCGGGCACCCCGTACAGCGTGTTCGTATGGATTGCCTTGCTCTGCGGTTTTGGCGGCGGCAACTTCGCCTCGAGCATGTCCAACATCAGCTTCTTCTACCCAAAGTCCCAGCAAGGCACGGCCCTGGGCCTCAACGCCGGGTTGGGTAACCTGGGCGTCTCGGTGATGCAGTTCTGCGTGCCGCTGGTGATCACCTTCGGCGTGTTCGGCGTCATGGGTGGCAATCCGCAAACCCTGCCGGACGGTGGCCAATTGTGGCTGCAGAACGCCGGGTTCATCTGGGTGCCGTTCATTGTTCTGGTGACGGTGCTGGCCTGGTTCGGCATGAACGATTTGTCCAGTGCGCGGGCCTCGTTCAGCGAGCAAGCGGTGATCTTCAAACGCAAGCACAACTGGCTGATGTGCTGGTTGTACCTGGCGACTTTCGGTTCGTTCATCGGTTTTTCCGCTGCGTTTCCATTGCTGATCAAAACCTCGTTCCCTGATGTGATCGCGCTGAAATTCGCCTTCCTCGGCCCGTTGGTGGGTGCGCTCGTGCGTCCATTGGGCGGCTGGCTGGCGGACAAGCTCGGCGGCGCAAAAGTGACCTTGTGGAACTTCGTCGCGATGATCGTGATGGTCTTCGGTGTCATGCACTTCCTGCCGCAGAACGGTACGGGCGGCAACTTCTACGGCTTCCTCGGCATGTTCATGCTGCTGTTCATCACCACCGGCGTGGGCAACGGCTCCACCTTCCGCATGATCCCGGTGATCTTCCGCACCCAGCATGAAAAAGCCGCTGCCGGAAAATCTCCGGCCGTACGTGAACAAGCACTCAAGAATGCCGGCAAAGAGTCCGCCGCCGTCCTGGGCTTCAGTTCGGCCATGGGCGCCTTCGGTGCGTTCTTCATTCCCAAATCCTTCGGCACTTCGATGGCCCAGACCGGCGGACCGGAGATGGCCTTCTACATGTTCGTCGGTTTTTACCTGAGCTGCATCGTCGTGACCTGGTGGTGGTACGCGCGCAAAGGCGCCGCGACACCCTGCTGAGACGACCCGAATCCAACCATTGCGTGGGCGGGGCACAGAACCCCGCAGCAAGCCTGAGAGGACTACACCGTGAGTCATTTACTGGATCAATTGCGGTTTTTCAATCGCAAGCAAAACGAGTTTTCCGAGGGTCATGGAGAGACCCGCAAAGAGTCGCGCGACTGGGAGAACGTCTACCGTTCGCGCTGGCAGTACGACAAGATCGTGCGTTCCACCCATGGGGTGAACTGCACCGGGTCTTGCTCGTGGAAGATCTACGTGAAGAACGGACTGATCACCTGGGAAACCCAGCAGACCGACTACCCGCGTACCCGCAACGACCTGCCCAACCATGAGCCTCGTGGCTGCCCGCGCGGCGCCAGTTACAGCTGGTACATCTACAGCGCCAACCGGCTCAAGTACCCGAAAATCCGCAAGCCGTTGCTCAAGCTCTGGCGCGATGCGCGCCAGACCATGGCACCGGTCGAAGCCTGGGCCAGCATTGTCGAGGACAAGGCCAAGGCCGACTCCTATAAAAGCAAGCGCGGCATGGGCGGCTTCATTCGTTCCAGCTGGGACGAAGTCAACGAGATCATCGCGGCGTCCAACGTCTACACCATCAAACAGTACGGCCCCGACCGGATCGTCGGGTTCTCGCCGATCCCGGCCATGTCGATGGTCAGCTACGCCGCAGGTTCGCGTTACCTGTCGCTGATCGGCGGTGCCTGCCTGAGCTTCTATGACTGGTACTGCGACTTGCCACCGGCCTCGCCGATGGTTTGGGGCGAGCAGACCGACGTGCCGGAATCGGCCGACTGGTACAACTCCAACTACATCATTGCCTGGGGTTCCAACGTTCCGCAGACCCGTACCCCCGATGCGCACTTCTTCACCGAAGTCCGTTACAAGGGCACCAAGACCGTGGCGATCACTCCGGACTATTCGGAAGTCGCCAAGCTCACCGACCTGTGGCTGAACCCCAAGCAGGGCACCGACGCGGCGCTGGCGCAGGCCTTCAACCATGTGATCTTCAAAGAATTCCACCTGGACAAACCGAGCGCCTATTTCACTGACTACGCCAAGCGTTTCACCGATCTGCCGGTGCTGGTGCTGCTCAAGCAAATGGCCGACAAGGCGCCGGGCGCCGGTTACCAGCCGGACCGCTTCCTGCGTGCCAGCGACTTGACCGACAACCTCGGCCAGGAAAACAACCCGGAATGGAAAACCATCGCCCTGGATACCAGCGGCGAACTGGTGTCCCCTCAGGGCTCCATCGGTTATCGCTGGGGCGAGAAGGGCAAGTGGAACATTCTGCCGCGTGAAGGCGGCGAAGGTCGCGAGATCGATCTGAAACTGAGCCTGATCGGCGATGACGTGGCCGAAGTGGCGTTCCCGTATTTTGCCGGCGAGTCCCACGAGCACTTCCAGCACGTGGCCGGCGATGCCGTGCAATACCGTCGTGTGCCGGTGCACAGCCTCGTTCTGGCTGACGGCAGCGTGGCCAAAGTCGCCACCGTGTTCGACCTGTCGGCCGCTAACCTGGCGATCGACCGTGGCCTGGGTGGCGAAAACGTCGCCAAGGATTACAACGACGCCTCGGTGCCCGGCACTCCGGCCTGGCAGGAGCAGATCACCGGCGTCAGCCGCGAGAAAGCGATCCAGATTGCCCGTGAGTTTGCCGATAACGCCGACAAGACCAAGGGCCGCTCGATGATCATCGTCGGCGCGGCGATGAATCACTGGTACCACATGGACATGAACTACCGCGGGCTGATCAACATGCTCATGCTCTGCGGGTGTGTCGGTCAGACCGGTGGCGGTTGGGCGCACTACGTCGGCCAGGAAAAACTCCGTCCGCAATGCGGCTGGCTGCCCCTGGCGTTCGGCCTGGACTGGAACCGTCCGCCACGGCAAATGAACGGCACCAGCTTCTTCTACGCCCACAGCTCGCAATGGCGCCACGAGAAGATGAGCATGCACGACGTGCTCTCGCCATTGGCCGACAAGTCGCAATTCCCCGAGCATGCGCTGGACTACAACATCCGCGCCGAACGCGCCGGCTGGCTGCCTAGCGCACCGCAACTCAACACCAACCCGCTGCACATTTGCCGTGATGCCGCTGCTGCCGGCATGGAGCCGAAAGACTACGTGGTCAAGTCGCTGCAGGACGGTTCGCTGCGCTTCTCTTGCGAGCAACCGGACAGCCCGGTGAACTTCCCGCGCAACATGTTCATCTGGCGTTCCAACCTGCTGGGCTCCTCGGGCAAGGGCCACGAGTACATGCTCAAGTACCTGCTCGGCACCAAGAACGGGGTGATGAACGAAGACATCGGCCAGGTCGGCGACTGCAAACCGGAAGAAGCCGAATGGGTGGACGAGGGCGCCATCGGCAAGCTCGATCTGGTGACTACGCTGGACTTCCGCATGTCCTCGACCTGCGTCTATTCCGACATCGTCTTGCCGACCGCGACCTGGTACGAAAAAGACGACATGAACACCTCGGACATGCACCCGTTCATTCACCCGTTGTCGGCCGCGATCGACCCGGCGTGGGAATCGCGTTCCGACTGGGAAATCTACAAAGGCATCGCCAAGGCGTTTTCCAGCATGGCCGAAGGGCACCTGGGCGTCGAAAAGGATCTGGTGACCATTCCGCTGATGCACGACAGCGTCGGCGAACTGGCCCAGCCGTTTGGCGGCACCGACTGGAAAAGCGAAGGCGTGGCACCGGTGCCGGGTAAAAACGCACCGAACCTGCACGTGGTCGAGCGCGACTACCCGAACATCTACAAGCAGTTCTCGTCCCTCGGGCCATTGCTGGAGAAACACGGCAACGGCGGCAAGGGCATCAACTGGAACACCGAGGCCGAAGTGAAGTTCCTCGGTGAGCTCAACCACCACGAACGGGACGCCGGTATCAGCCACGGCCGTCCGAAAATCGACTCGGCCATCGATGCAGCGGAAGTGATCCTGTCGCTGGCACCGGAAACCAACGGTCACGTAGCGGTCAAGGCCTGGGCCGCGCTGTCGGAATTCACCGGCATCGACCACAGCCATCTGGCGGTGGGCAAGGAGCATGAGGCGATTCGCTTCCGCGACATCCAGGCGCAGCCACGCAAGATCATTTCCAGCCCGACCTGGTCGGGTCTCGAAGACGATCACGTCAGCTACAACGCCGGTTACACCAACGTTCATGAAGCCATTCCATGGCGCACCATCACCGGTCGTCAGCAGTTCTACCAGGATCACCCGTGGATGCAGGCGTTCGGCGAGCAACTGATGAGTTACCGGCCGCCGGTCAACACCCGGACCATCGCCGGGGTGAAAGGCAAGCGCAGCAACGGCCACAAGGAAATCGTCCTGAACTGGATCACGCCGCACCAGAAGTGGGGCATCCACAGCACCTACAGCGACAACTTGCTGATGCTGACCTTAAGCCGTGGCGGCCCGATTGTCTGGCTGTCGGAGAACGACGCGAAAAGCGCCGGCATCGAGGACAACGACTGGATCGAGTGCTTCAACGCCAACGGTGCGCTGACCGCCCGTGCGGTGGTCAGTCAGCGGGTCAAGGACGGCATGGTGATGATGTACCACGCCCAGGAACGGATCGTGAACGTGCCCGGATCGGAAACCACCAAGACCCGTGGCGGCCACCACAACTCGGTGACCCGCGTCGTGCTCAAACCGACCCACATGATCGGTGGCTATGCCCAGCAGGCCTACGGTTTCAACTATTACGGCACGGTCGGTTGCAACCGCGACGAGTTCGTCGTGGTGCGCAAAATGTCCAAAGTCGACTGGCTCGATGGTTCGTCCGGTGATGACCTGCCGCGTCCTCTGCCGACCGATATCGAGGAGAACTGAGATGAAGATTCGCTCACAAATCGGCATGGTGCTGAACCTGGACAAGTGCATCGGTTGCCACACTTGCTCGATCACCTGCAAAAACGTCTGGACCAGCCGTGAAGGCATGGAATACGCCTGGTTCAACAACGTCGAAAGCAAACCCGGGATCGGCTACCCGAAAGAATGGGAAAACCAGGACAAGTGGAAGGGCGGCTGGATCCGCAATGCCAACGGCTCGATCAACCCGCGCATCGGCGGCAAGTTCCGCGTGTTGGCCAACATCTTTGCCAACCCGGACCTGCCGAGCCTCGACGACTACTACGAGCCGTTCGACTTCGATTACCAGCACCTGCACACCGCACCGCTGGGCGAGCATCAGCCGACGGCGCGCCCGCGCTCGCTGGTCTCCGGCAAGCGCATGGAGAAAATCGAGTGGGGCCCGAACTGGGAAGAAATCCTTGGCACTGAATTCGCCAAGCGTCGCAAGGACAAGAACTTCGACAAGATCCAGGCGGACATTTACGGCGAGTACGAAAACACCTTCATGATGTATTTGCCGCGCCTGTGCGAGCACTGCCTCAACCCGGCGTGTGCGGCATCGTGCCCGAGCGGGGCGATCTACAAGCGTGAAGAAGACGGCATTGTCCTGATCGACCAGGAAAAATGCCGCGGCTGGCGCATGTGCATCAGCGGTTGCCCGTACAAGAAAATCTACTTCAACTGGAAAAGCGGCAAGTCCGAGAAGTGCATTTTCTGCTACCCGCGTATCGAAGCCGGGATGCCGACCGTGTGCGCCGAAACGTGTGTCGGTCGTATCCGTTACCTCGGCGTGTTGCTGTACGACGCCGACCGCATCAGCGAAGTGGCGAGCACCGCCAATGAGCAGGATCTGTACGAGAAACAACTGGAGATCTTCCTCGACCCGAATGACCCGGCGGTGATCCGTCAGGCCCTGGCAGACGGTGTACCGCAGTCGGTGATCGATTCCGCCCAGCGTTCGCCGGTCTACAAAATGGCCGTGGACTGGAAACTTGCGCTGCCGCTGCACCCGGAATACCGCACCTTGCCGATGGTCTGGTACGTACCGCCACTGTCGCCGATTCAAAACGCCGCAACCGCTGGCACCGTTGGCATGAACGGGGTGATTCCGGACGTCGACAGCCTGCGTATTCCACTGAAGTACCTGGCCAACCTGCTGACTGCCGGCGATGAAAAACCGGTCAAGCGTGCGCTCAAGCGCTTGCTGGCGATGCGTGCCTACAAGCGTTCCGAGCAAGTCGATGGCGTGCAAGACCTGCAAGTACTGGCAGACGTCGGTTTGAGCGTGGACCAGGTCGAGGAAATGTACCGCTACCTGGCCATCGCCAACTATGAGGACCGCTTTGTGGTACCGACCGCCCACCGCGAAGACGCCATGAGCGACGCCTTTGCCGAACGCTCCGGTTGCGGTTTCAGTTTCGGCAGCGGTTGCAGCGGCAGCTCCGACACCAACATGTTCGGCGCGAAAAAGGCCAACCGTCGCGACGTCCTGAAAACCGTGCAGTTGTGGGAGGAATGAGCATGCAAATTCTCAAAGTGATTTCGCTGCTGCTCGATTACCCGACCGAAACGCTGATCAGCGGCCGTGACGAACTGGAGCAGGCGATCATTCAGTCGCGTGAAATCAGCCCGAAGCAGCGCGGTGCGTTGTTCGAGTTGCTGGAGCTGATCTGCGCCAATGACCTGATGGACGGGCAGGAGCACTACGGTGCGCTGTTCGGTCGGGGGCGCGCGCTCTCGTTGCTGTTGTTCGAACACGTGCACGGTGAGTCCCGCGACCGTGGCCAGGCCATGGTCGACATGATGGCGCAGTACGAAGACGCTGGTTTTGCCATCGGCGTCAAAGAGCTGCCGGACTACATCCCGCTGTACCTGGAGTTTCTGTCCACTCGCGAAGACATCGAGGCCCGCGAGGGCCTGGCGGATGTCTCGCACCTGCTGGCCTTGCTCGCGGCGCGTCTGGAGGAGCGTGAAAGCGCCTACGCCAGTTGCTTCCGGGCGCTGCTGCAGATTGCCGGCTCCGAACCGCATCAGGCCGTGGCCGACCTGCGTGAGCAGGTCGCGGCGGAAGTGCGCGACGACTCGCTCGAAGCCCTCGACAAAATCTGGGAAGAGGAGGCCGTGGACTTTCTCCAGGCCGAACAGCAGGACCGTTGCGGTTCGCTGCCAAGCGCGCCGGGCAAGGCCCGGGAAGAAAGCGCGGTGCCGTTGCACTGGGTGGATTTTCAGCATGAAGGACTGGCCTCCGCGCCAGTCCAGGAGGTAGGCAATGTCTAAATGGAACCTGTTGTTGTTCGGGATTTATCCCTATATCGCTTTGGCCATTTGCCTGATCGGCAGTTGGGCCCGCTTCGACCTGTCGCAGTACACCTGGAAGGCGGGCTCCAGCCAAATGCTCAACCAGCGCGGCATGCGCGTGGCGAGCAACTTCTTCCACATCGGTGTGTTGTTCGTGCTGGCCGGGCATTTCGTCGGCCTGCTGACGCCTGCGTCGGTTTATCACCATGTCATCAGCACTGAGAACAAGCAGTTGCTGGCGATGGTGTCCGGCGGGTTCTTCGGCCTGTTGTGCCTGATCGGCCTGCTGATGCTGGTCAACCGGCGCCTGAGCGACCCTCGGGTCCGCGCCACGTCCAGTACGTCGGACATCCTGATTCTGCTGGTGCTATTGGCGCAGTTGCTGCTCGGTCTGCTGACCATCGTTGCGTCCACCGCGCACATGGACGGTTCGGTGATGGTGATGCTCGCCGACTGGGCGCAGAACACCGTGCTGTTGCGGCCGACGGAAGCGGCGGCCTCCATCGCGCCGGTCGGGCTGACCTACAAGCTGCACGTGTTTCTCGGCCTGACCCTGTTTGTGCTGTTCCCCTTCACCCGTCTCGTACACGTGATCAGTGCACCGGTCTGGTACCTGGGACGCCGTTATCAAATCGTTCGGCAGAAATTCTGAGGAGACAATCATGTCAGGTGGATGTGGATGTGGCGGTGGTAACGGCGGCAGCGGTGGCTGCGGATCTTCCAAACAAGTAGAGGTTGCGGTGCCGGACGATGTCGCACCGTTTGAAGAGCTCGCGGTTGAGCCTGCGGCGGCCGATGACGCCCCGGCGCAGTTGATCGCCAGCAGTGAGCAGGAATGGCCGATCATCAGCGTCAACGAGGTGGTGATCACCCCGGAAGCGATGGCCCAGGAGCTGCAGTATCACCCGGCCGAAAGCCGCGAAGAGGCGGTGTATCTGGCCGCCAAGGCGCTGGTGATCCGCGAGTTGTTGCAGCAGCGCATTGCCGAACTGGGCGTGTCGCTGGAGGTCGGTGCCGGTGAGAACGAAGAAGAAGCCGCCACGCGCTTGTTGCTCGAGCGCGAGGTGATCGTGCCGCAATGCGACGAACAAACCAGCCTTCGTTACTACGAAAACAATCGCGGGCGCTTTCACAGCGCGCCGTTGCTGGCGGTGCGGCACATCCTGCTGGAGTGCGCGCCGGACGATGCCGAAGCCCGCGAGCTGGCGCATGCCCAGGCAGAAGTCCTGCTGCAACGGCTGGAAGACTTCCCCGGCAGCTTCGCCGAGCTGGCGGTGAAATATTCGGCCTGCCCGTCGAAGGCACAAGGTGGTTCCCTGGGGCAGATCAGCAAAGGCCAGACCGTGCCGGAACTGGAGCGGCAGCTGTTCACGCTGGCACCGGGGCTGGCCAGCAAACCGTTGGAAAGTCGTTATGGCTGGCATGTGGTCAGTGTCGATCAGCGGATCGAAGGCATGCCGTTGCCCTATGAAGCGGTGTCGACGGCGATCCGCACGCAGTTGCAGCAGGGCGTCTGGCAAAAGGCCCTGGTGCAATACCTGCAAACCCTGATTGGCGCGGCGGATGTTCGCGGTATTCATTTGCAGGGCGCTGACTCACCGCTGGTGCAGTGAGCCTCAAGGCTAACCGGGAGATGTGATGAACGCTGTGATGCAGGATGGTTTTGGGCGGCAGATCGATTATCTGCGGATGTCGGTGACGGACCGGTGTGATTTTCGTTGTGTGTATTGCATGGCGAAAAACATGACCTTCCTGCCGCGTCAGCAGGTGCTCACGCTGGAGGAATTGCAGCGTCTGGCAACGTTGTTCGTCGGATTGGGCGTGCGCAAGATTCGCCTCACCGGCGGCGAGCCGTTGATCCGTCCCGGCATTGTCGATCTGTGTCGCAACATCGCCGCGTTGCCCGGTTTGCGCGAATTGGTGATGACCAGCAACGGCTCGCAGCTGGGCCGCCTGGCGCGGCCGTTGGTGGAGGCGGGTGTTAAACGGATGAACATCAGCCTCGACAGCCTGGACGCGCAGAAATTTCGCGCGATCACCCGCAACGGCGATCTCGATCAGGTGCTGAGCGGCATCGAAGCGGCGCGGGATGCGGGGTTTGAGCGAATCAAGCTCAACTGCGTGGTGATGAAGGGGCGCAACTTTGATGAGGTCCCGGCGTTGGTGCAATACGCCATCGACCAGCGCATCGATATCAGTTTTATCGAAGAAATGCCGCTGGGCGACGTCGGGCGATCACGGGGCGAATCGTTTTGTTCCAGTGATGACGTGCGTACGTTGATTGCTCAGCGTCATCGCTTGCTCGACAGCACGGAAAACAGCGGCGGGCCGGCGCGTTATGTGCGCCTGGAACGCCATCCCGAGACCCGGATCGGTTTCATTTCACCCAACAGTCACAACTTCTGCGGTACTTGCAACCGGGTGCGGATGACCGTGGAAGGCAAGCTGCTGTTGTGTCTGGGGCAGGACGATGCGCTGGATTTGAGAGGGTTGCTGCGGCGTTATCCGCTGGATGACCAGCCGGTGATCAATGCGGTGCAAAAGGCTTTGCGCGGTAAACCGCTGCGCCACGATTTCACTCCGGAGGGGGATGTGCAGATTGTTCGGTTCATGAATATGAGTGGTGGTTGATTTGCCGCAAATCCAATCGCCGAGTTTCTGATGGTGTACATATCCATTCCTGCGGTAACGGCCGCTAATGGTTTCGCTTTTACAGCGAGTCACTTGGAGAAGCGCCAAGTAACCAAGCGCTTTTGCCCCTGTCGTTCGGTGCCTCGCTCCGGTCCTGCTCCGTGGGCCCGCCGCGATCGGCCATCCTTGGCCGTGCGCGGCTAACCCGGCATCCATGCCGGGTTGCCCACTGCGCAGAACCTGCGCTCGGCCTCTCGAGGGGGCGACTACCGCCACAGCCGCCGAGGCGGCCTGAAAGCCGACCTGGCTCTTTGGTGCACGCGTTCCCTCATTCCGGATATGTACACCTATCCCCTGTAGGAGCC